>JAYOEU010000029.1:0-31446 GCA_038116915.1 Alphaproteobacteria bacterium | reverse complement strand
GAAGCGTCGGCCCATGAACCGGCGATGACGAAACTGACGGCGGCGATCACCACGCTCGAAAAACGCATTGCGGCGTCGGCCCCCGAACTCTTCTCGGCCTTCGATCATTCCGGTTCCGGTGAGTTTTTCGCCACCTATCCGGTCGTGCTGTCGGTACCGGAGACAATTGCCGCGGCCATGCCGACGCTGATGCCCAAGCTGAAAGGCGAGGGGCCGGAGGTGGTTGCCGCCTTTCTTAAGCGGTTCGGCGACAGGTTGTCCAAGGAACAACGCGAGGACGCCTCTTCCGGTGGCTTTCAGGCTCTGCTGAACAGTGAAGCCGGCGGCGGGCGCCCGACGCTCGATCACATTCTGGCGGCCTATTCCAAGGCCAAGGAAATGGGGATCGAACCCGCCCGGCTGGAGGAACCGCGAATCCGGTTCGTCGAAATCACCAGCCGGACATTGCTGAAGGAAGGACAGATCGAGTTTCCCGCCACCGTCGATATCGATCTGCCGGTCGATGCGGGCAAGGCGGTGTTGGACGAGGCGTTGGAGGATGTCGGCTCCGATCGGCTCGACTATCTCGTGGTCTTTGATGTTGCCGTCGCCAAGTCCTTCCGCCGGGTCGCGACCCAGGACAAGGTCCGCTCCCAGTATCAGTCCGGAGTTCGCTACGAGCCCAACCCGGCCCGGACCACCCGCCAGATCGCGGTGCAGACCGCCCAGGCGAACATGCAGCAGGTTGAGATCCGCGCCTCAACAGGTTGTATCGGCTGCGGCCTGATCCCGGCGATAATCCACGCCGGGATCATGAACGGTCAGCGCCAGGAAGCTAGGCAAGCCCTGAGCGCGGCGATCGCCAGCCTGGAAGCCGAGCCGGTCAATCTGGAGAAGCCGGTCTGGACCGACTATGAGTTCAACCGGGCGAATATCGTCGCCAAGAAGGTCATGTCGATCAACTACTACGTCATGGACCTGCGCGAGCGCACCTATTTCAAATCCTTCGTGACGGTGAATGAATCCCAAGCTTTCGTGGTGCCGTACAAAATTCATGACAAGGACCGCAATCGCTCATCTCACCTCACGGGGGCGCAGCAGGAGAAGGATGTCGAGAATTTCGAGACCGCGCCGATCGCGATCAAGTTGACCGAAATCCTGAACCACTACCAAGGCAACCGCGGCCAATCGAAAAAGCTGCCGGGCGTCCCGGCTCTTCGTGCCGAGATGCTGAAGGACAAGAACACGCAGCTCGCCAAGTATCGCGAAAACACGTTTGACGCTCGGCCGCTCAATGATCCGCGCTTTGATAGCGTGGTCGTGGTCTACAACCCGCAAGGCGATGTCGGTTCGGGGTTTTTCGTGCGGCCGGATCTGGTTCTGACGAACTACCACGTGATCGAGAATTCCAAGTTCGTCGAGATGAAGATGTATGACGGGCAGGAGACCTTCGGCAAGGTGGTGAAAACCGACGTGCGGTTGGATCTGGCTCTGGTCAGGGTCCAGCAGCGGGGCAAGCCGGTAAAGTTCTACAGCCGCCGCGATGTTGATCTCGGCGCCGCCTCGGAGGTGATCGGTCATCCCAACGGTCTCAATTTTTCGATCACACGCGGCGTGATCAGCGCGCTTCGCAAACTGCCCAGCACCATGCCCCCGGCGGCAAGGAGATCCTGTTTGTCCAAACCGACGCGGCGATCAATCCCGGAAACTCGGGCGGTCCGCTGTTTATCGAGGATGAGGTGGTCGGTTTGAACACGCAGAAGCTCGCCAAGGTGGAAGTCGAAGGGTTGGGATTCGCGATTCACTTCTCCGAAATCAACGCATTCATGTCGGGAGACTTCTGATGACGGTATTCCCAGTCACCCGAGCGGCGCGGCGCTGGATCGCCGCCGCCGGCGCCGTGCTTTTGCTGGCGGGCTGCCAGTCGACCCAAAGCCGTCTCAATATGGTCACGGATCCGGGTTCCGGCCTCCAATACGGCTCGGTGATCGAAAAGTCGGTGTTCATCGATGCCGATCAGTTCGAAAACAATGCGATCAAGGTCGCGATCCGCAACACGTCCGGCGATCCGGCATTCGATGTGCACGGCTTCCGCTCGGAGTTGGAGCAGTCATACGCGGGTAAGGGATTCAAGCCGTCGCAGGACGATTTCGGACTGAAGCTCGACTTGAACGTTGTCTATAGCGGGCATATCCGCGAGGACATGAGCGCGCAATACGGCTTTCTCGGCGCGGCGGCGGGCGGGATCGCCGGATATCGCTCCCCGGCGCGGGCGGGCACCGCGATCGGCATTCTCGCGGGGGCCACCATCGGCAGCATTATCGGCAGCACTCAGACGCGCGATACCTACATCACCATCTCCGAGGTGGCGATCGGTATTGCCGAGGCGAGGGATGTCGGACAGACCAGCAAGTCCGTCACCTTCGGCTCAAGCCCGAAGCTCCAGGAAGAGCGCAAATCAGGTTTCCGGCCGTTCCGTGGCATTATCCGCACGCGCGTTGCGGTGTATGGCGGCGGCAGCAATGTTTCGCAGGCTCAGATCGCCGCCGAGGTGAAACGCCGGTTGATCCGGATCGTCTCGGACATGATCTGAGGCGGGTTAGGGCGAGGGCTTTACCGCCCCGACCCCTCCGGCCGTTTCATATAGGCGCCGGGATCCCGGGCGGCGAGAACGCTCGGGTCGGACCCGGGGCGGGTGGTCGGACGCGCGAACTGCAGCACCAGCACGTCGGCGCCGCTCTCTCCGGCGCGCAGGACCGGGGCCGGCTCGCCCGCGGCGACATGAATCAGCGACCGCCTGGGCAGATGCCTCTCTCCGTGCCGCGCCTCGCCCTCGCAGACCAGATAGTACTGACCGCCGGCATCTGAGACTGGCCCCTCGGCCACGGCGTCCGGTCCGAGACGCAGGCCCAGCGCCATGGCGCCGTCCGCGTGACCGTCCATCAGTCTTTCATGGACGACGTCGCCTCGGGCCGGGCGCGCGCGGCTGGTGTTGAACCGTCCCGCGATGTTGCGTCCGGCCCGGCCGGGCATGTTGTGCCGGTTCCCCGGCATGGCGAAAAAGCCGCCGCTGGCGATCGGACGCAGCGTGAAGAATGCGAAGCCTTCGGCGCCGCCGACGATCGGACCATAAGGCGTGAAGGCATCGGCATATTGAAAGGTCACCGGATCGGCCGCCTTCTTGCCCATGCGGCAAGACCCGTCGACGACGACCTGGAACTGATCGATGTCATGAAAGTGCGGATCGATCCGCGCTTCGGGATAAAGCCGATCGACCAGAAAGGCTTGCGGGTTGGCGTCGATGATCCCGGGGCTGCCGATATAGTCGACCCTGCGGCCGATCCCGCCGGCCCGTTTGACCTCGACTTCCCGCGCTTCGTCCAACGCTACTGTTCGCATATCGGTTCTCCGCCGCCGTGGCGCGATTGACGCGGATATTGTCGCCCGGTTGCTGTAGATTAGACAAGCGGGCCGCATGATTGATCGGGATTGTGCGCGATGGCGAAACGGACCGCGTTGGTGATGGGCGCGCCGGGCCTACTCGGCGAATTGCGGGAGAGCGGGATCATTCCCTGACATCGGAACACAAGGAAGGAAACGCCAGATGGGTGCTCGAGAAGACCTGGTCCGCGATGGCGAGGCGATGCGCAAGCGGCTGTTCGGCGGCGTCGACGACGGGGCGCCCGCGGTGATGCGGACGCTCCTGACAGAGGGAGCCTATGGCGCGGTGTGGAGCCGTCCGGGCCTTGCGATCGAGGACCGGATGATCTGCGCGCTTGCCGCGCTCGGCTCGATCCGCGCTCCGGTGAGCGCCAGACGGCATGTGGCGGCGGCGCTGGATCTCGGGCTGACGGCGCGGGCCATCGCCGAGGTCTTCATCCAGATCGGCATCTATGCCGGCTTTGCGATGTCGGAGGAGGCGGTCGCGACGGCGAATGAGGTGTTCGCCGAGCGGGGGATCGAGATTCCGTCGGATCCCGTTCGCTCCGAT
The DNA here is from genome assembly GCA_038116915.1 of Alphaproteobacteria bacterium. Lineage (GTDB taxonomy): Bacteria > Pseudomonadota > Alphaproteobacteria > Thalassobaculales > Thalassobaculaceae > JADHLJ01. Next base: position 27,476 of record JAYOEU010000029.1, on the reverse strand, counting down.
CCGCTGGACGTCCTCTCGGAGCGTGGGCGCGCCCTGATGAACCAGCTTCACGGTGCCCGGGCGAGCGGAGGATATGCATCGCCGGACAACAAGGTGACGGGCTTGTTCTATCCACTGGCGATCCAGTACGGCTATGGCGAGATCTGGTTCCGCCCGGGCCTCGACCACCGTCAGCGGGCCCTGGTGGCGGTCGCCGGCTTCACCGCGTTGAAACTTGAAGGCCAGGTCGCGAAGTTCGGTCAATCGGCCTTGAATATGGGCCTCGACCGTACCGAGATGCTGGAGGCCGTCATCCAAACCGCCCCGATCAGCGGTTTCGCCCCGGTCCTGAACGCGCTTGCCGGGTTGAGCGCGGTGTTGGAGGGGTAAGGGAACCTCCGAACCATCGTCGACCGTCGCCCTGGTGAAAGGACGGGCCATATTGAATTTGTCGACCAGCAGCGCCAGCCGCAATCTTGAAACCGTCTCGCCATCGTTCAACCAGTCACGCGGCAAGGCGTGAGCTTGACCCTGCCTTTTACCAGGGCGACGGTCAGAAACCGAGCGACTTACCGAGCGAACGAGAATGGCGTGGCGCTTTTCAGATGCTCCTCGACGGTGAGGCGATGGTTCATCGGCGGATAGGCCCGTGGCTGCAATCCAGCCGCTCGCAGACCCGGCAGCTTACGCCGACGAGGGTTGCCGTATCCTGGCGCTTGCCGATCAGTCCGTCGGCATAAACCAGATGCTTGGCGTCGCGGATCTCACAGCCGAGCGCGATGGCGTATTCCGGCTGCATGCGTTCGTGCCAGCCGCCGATCGCGTCCAGGGTCCGGGCAATGGTGAAGAAGGTCGAGTCGTCCGGCATCCGCGCCACCTGGGTCAGAATGCTGCCGGGGGTGCGGAAGGCCTCGTGTACGATCCAGCGGGGGCAGGTGCCGCCGAAACGGGCGAACTGAAAGCCGCCGCCGGACAGTCGTTTGGACACATTGCCTGCCTGATCGATGCGCAGGAAAAAGAAGGTGACGCCCCTGGCGCCCGGACGCTGCAAGGTCGTCAGGCGGTGGCTCACCTGCTCGAAACTGACCGCGAACCGGCGCCGCAGAAGTTCAAGGTCATGCCGCAGTTCCCGCGCCGCCTCGAGAAAGCTCTCGTAGGGCATCATCACCGCGCCGGCGAAATATCCCGCAAGCCCCTGGCGCAGCAGGGCCCGCGCCTCTTCCGAGGGAAGCTCCGCATCGCTCACGAGCTTGTCCAGGAGACCCGCCTGGGCCAGATAGGCCGCCTGCACGCCGGCCTGAAAGATCCGCCCCGAGGGCAACAGCGCTTCGGACAGGAGCAGGCGCTGGCGATGCAGATCAAAGCGGCGCAGGGACTGGCCCATCACCTTCACCGGCACGATCTGTAGGTTGACGCCATACTCCGATGCCAGCCAGGCGGACAGATCCTGAAACAGACTGTTGCGGTTCAAACCGGCATCGCGCCAGAGATTCTCCGCGGCGAGCTCGAGCTCGGGAAAATGATTGGACTGGGCCTGAAACACATCACGCACCGCGTCGACCGGTGAGGTGGTGAGGTCCGTTGCCGGCAGATCACGCCCGCCATCGGTATGGGTCAGATCCTGCATCCGCTCCCAAAGCAGGCGGTAGGCCTGATAGAGCGATGCGGTCGCCTGGGCGGCGGCGGGCGCGGCGCCGACGAAATCCAGGATCTCGCGCTGGGAGATGCCCTGGTTTTCGAACAGCTGATCGCTGAACACCTCGCTCAGTTCCGCCGCGAGCCGGGCGTCCTCATCCTCCGCGAATGCCTTAAGATCGATGTCGAAGACCTGGCCGAGCTTGAAGAGCAGGGAGACCGTCACCGGCCGGTGATTGTGCTCGATCAGATTCAGATAGCTGGCGGAGATGCCGATTTCGTTTGCCATCTCGACCTGGCTGAGGCCTTGACCCATGCGATAGCGCCTGACCTTGTGACCAAGCATTGACTTTCGTTCGGCATGTTCCATGGACGGTTTCCCCCGCCGAAATGGCTTTGGACAAGAGACCTATGGCATGCTTGTCCGATTTTCGGAATTTCCAAATGAAATTGTAAAAATTTACAAGTTTGACGAATTTACTATTTTATTTCAATTGGTTATCGACTGGTCGAAAATTCCGCTCTACCGATTGTTCCGTCACCTTGAACCAGAGCGGCGCGCTGGGCGCCGAGACAACCAGGAGATGGATAAGATGACCGAGCAATGGAACAAGCAACGAGATTACTCCCCCGAAGAGGTCCGGCGGCTGTCCGGTTCGGTACAGGTCGAGCATAGCCTGGCCCGGCGCGGCGCCGAGCGGCTGCGCGCGCTGCTGTTGAGCGAGCCTTATGTGAACACGCTGGGGGCGATGACCGGCAATCAGGCGATGCAGCAGGCCAAGGCGGGCCTGAAGGCGGTCTATCTGTCGGGCTGGCAGGTCGCCGCCGACGCCAATCTCGCCGGATCGATGTATCCGGATCAGAGCCTTTATCCGGCGAATAGCGGCCCCGATCTGGTGCGCCGGATCAACAATACCCTGCTGCGCGCCGATCAGATCCAGCACATGGAGGGATCGGGCGACATCGACTTTCTGCTGCCGATCGTCGCCGACGGTGAGGCCGGCTTCGGCGGCGCGCTCAACGCGTTCGAATTGACCAAGGCCTTCATCGAAGCCGGCGCGGCGGGCGTGCATTTCGAGGACCAGCTCGCCTCGGAAAAGAAATGCGGCCATATGGGCGGTAAGGTCCTGGTGCCGGTGCAGCAGCATATCGGCACTCTGAACGCCGCGCGCCTCGCCGCCGATGTTTCCGGTGTGCCGACCCTGGTCATCTGCCGCACGGACGCCGAAAGCGCCAAGCTGATCACCAGCGATGTGGATGAGCGCGATCGCCCGTTCCTGAGCGGCGAGCGGACGGCGGAAGGCTTCCACCGTCTGCGGGACGACGAGGGCATGGCGCGCTGCGTCGCCCGGGCCAAGGCCTATGCCCCGTATTCCGATCTGATCTGGATGGAGACCTCGAAGCCGAACCTCGATCAGGCGCGGGAATTCGCGGATGCGGTTCACCAGGACTTTCCGGACCAGATGCTGGCCTACAACTGCTCGCCGTCCTTCAACTGGTCATCGAACCTGGACAAGGCCGATATCGCGCGCTTCCAGCGGGAACTCGGCGCGATGGGTTACAAGTTTCAGTTCATCACCCTGGCCGGCTTCCATTCCCTCAACCACTCCATGTTCCAGCTCGCCAAGGGCTATCGCGAGCGGGGCATGACGGCCTATTCGGAACTTCAAGATGCCGAATTCGCCGCCGAGGCCGTGGGCTATACCGCCACCAAGCACCAGCGCGAGGTCGGCACCGGCTATTTCGACGCGGTCGCCACGGCGATCAAGGGCGGCGCGTCCTCGACCACCGCGCTGACCGGCTCAACCGAGGAGGCGCAGTTCCATGACGCCTCGGCGCTGGGCGTGGCCGCCGAATAAGGCGGCTTTGGCGGCGAGCGGCCAGGAAGGGAGCAAGCCATGGTGACCCGATACGTCTGGATCAACGGCGTCCTCCACCCCGCCGGTGCTCCTCGACCTCCGGCGACCGGACAGCGCGGATAAGGAGAAAGTCCTCGAGACTTGGCGGGGGACAGGGGTTACGGCCCGGTCCCCCGTTCTTTTTATTGGCGAAAAATCGCCTATTTAGTGAAGAGGGGGCGTGTGACGCTGGCACGGCGTTATTGATTGGATCACACTTGCGCCATGACTTTCGAACGCCGCGACATTCACAATTCCGACATTCCCGAAGTCTGCGTTTTCTGCGAGGCGCGGCACAAGGGAGTGTGTGGGGCCCTGACGACGCGCCAGCTTTTGGAACTGGCCCGGCACATCACGCGCCGCAAGCATGCCTCGGGCGCCGTGCTGTTGCGTGAAGCCGACCCGGTCGATCATCACGCCAACATCATGAAAGGCGTTGCGAAACTCTCGAAAGTCCTTGCCGACGGGCGCCAGCAGATCGTCGGGCTGCAGTTCGCGCCGGACTTTCTCGGTCGGCCGCTGACCGAAGAGAATGCCATGACCGTGGAAGCCGCATCGGACGTGGAAGTCTGCGCGTTCCCGAAATCAACCCTGGATCGTCTGATCTCCGAGAATCCCAACCTCGAGCATCGTCTGCTGGCCCAGACCTTGAAGGAACTGGACGAGGCGCGGGAGTGGATGGTCACCTTGGGGCGCAAGACCGCCGCCGAGAAGGTCGCCAGTTTCCTGCTGCTGATCGCCGCTCATATCGATCCCGAAGTGGACGAAACAGCGTCTTTCCTGCTGCCGCTCAGCCGCGCCGATATCGCGGATTTCCTGGGCCTCACCCCCGAAACCGTCAGCCGACAGATGACCCGCCTGAGCCGCGAGGGCATCATTGCGATCGATAACCGGCGCACGATCACCATTCCCGATCGCGAGCGTTTGCTTGAGGAGGCCGGGTACTAGACCGAGGGAGGGAGTCCATCCATGCCGAGTTTTCCGAAATGTCTGCTTATCGTCACCGCCGAGATCGACCCGGAGGTCGAGGACGAATGGAACAAGTGGTACGATGAGGTGCACTTTCCCGATGTGATCAACAGCCCCGGTGTTCATGGCGGCCAGCGCTACGTCACCATGGTCGACGGCGTGACCACCGATCACGGCGAAAAGTTTCCGGCCACCGCCAAGGTCTACACCACGGTCTATGAGATCGACGGGCCGGAGATCATGGAAACCAAGGAATTCAAGGAGATGCGCGGCTGGCACCAATTCACCGGCCGTATCAGGGCGACGACGCGGGTGGTGAAAAAGTTGTAGGGGGCCTCAGGATGGCGGGTTCGGACACGAAGTCCCTGGAGGAACGGCTGGCGGCGCTCGAGGCGCGGCTGAGGCCGTTGGAGGATGCGGAGGCGATCCGCAATCTGAAGGCGCGTTATGCCGCCTATTGCGACGACAACTACAACCCCGACGGCATCGCCGGCCTGTTTACCGAGGACGCGGTCTGGGAGAGCAAGGGGCTCGGCCGGTATGAGGGCCGCGCGGCGATTCGGGAGTTCTTCGTGCGCGCCTCTGGGATCTTCACTTTCGCGATCCACTACAGTCTCAATGCCGAGATCCACGTGGATGGCGATACCGCGCGCGCCCAATGGTACCTCTTCATGCCGTGCACGACCGGCGCCGACAACCAGGCCATGTGGCGGGCCGGGATCGACAATGAAAAATACCAGCGGGTGAACGGCGTGTGGATGTTCAAGGAAAAGACTTCGGCTCCGTTGTTCAACACCCCGTTCGACAAGGGCTGGGCGGTTCAGCGGTTTCCTTGATGGGAATGCTTCCCTGCCCGTATCCCCGGCGCAGGGGGGATACGAAAAAGGCGGAACAGGTTCCGCTCAAGCTTATCCGTCCGCGTCGATCTCGCGGAGTGGCTCTGAAAGATAGATCATGCCGTCCTCGAGCTTCGCCGCGTAGCGTCGCAGGGCCGGCAGGCGCCATCCCTTGCCGCACGTGCCGTCCGAAAGCTTGAAGCTCGCCTTGTGTTGCGGGCAATGAAGCCAGCCGTCGGTGATGCGGCCTCGCCCGAGGCGCGCCGCGGCATGGGGGCAGATCCCCTGGAAGGCGGTTATCTCGTCCTTCCATCGCACCAGGATGACCGCCGTGTTGCCCACCGCGACCTCGAACGGCTGGTCGCTCGGCAGATCGGCGAGCGCGGTGACGGCTCGCCATGCGTGTGCTGGTTCATCCATCGGGTGACTCTTGCGCCGACTTCATCGAAGATTGCGGCCCAGGATATCGCATTCGAGAGAAAATGAGGCGCCCGCGTGTCTGAGATGAGTGAAAAACCGAAAACCGAGCTGCTCGACCGGCCTCTCATGGTCGTCAATATCGGACTTGAAAGCTTTGCCGCCGACCTCCGGGCCGAGGGGGCCGGCGTGGTGCATGTGGATTGGGCGCCACCGGCGGCCGGGGACCCGGAGCTCGCGGCGCTCCTGGCAAAGCTCGGCGCATGAACGATATCGCTGGCCGTATTGAAACGGCGAACCGCGAAGCGCTTGGGCGAATGATTGCCGGCGATCCGGTTCTGGTCGATGTGATCCCGGCGGCGGAGGCGATCCCGTCCCTGCAAGACAGGATGATCCTGCATGCCGGACCGCCGGTCGATTGGGAGCGCATGTGCGGCCCGATGCGCGGCGCCGTCGCGGGCATCGCGGTGTTCGAGGGGTGGGCGCCGGATCTGGAGACCGCGAACCGGATGGCCGGCGAGGGCGCGTTCGACTTCCGGCCCAACCATCATTTCGATGCGGTCGGCCCGATGACCGGCATGACCACGATCAGCCAGCCGGTCATGGTGGTCGAGAACCGCGCCTTCGGAAACCGCGCCTACTGCACGATCAACGAGGGGCTGGGCAAGGTGATGCGGTTCGGCGGCAACGATGCCGAGGTTCTCGACCGGCTGCGTTGGCTGCGCGACGGTTTCGGCCCGGCCATGGGACGGGCGCTGCGGTCCGGCGAGGGCATACCGCTCAAGCCGCTGGTCGCGCGCGGACTGACCATGGGCGACGAGATGCATCAGCGCAATGTGGGATGTACCGGACTGATGCTGCGGGCCCTGTCGCCGGCCATGGCGGCGAGCGCGGGGGATCTCGACGGGCTTGCCCGGGCGCTGGCCTTCATCGGCGGCAATGATCAGTTTTTCCTGAATATCGCCATGGCCATGGGCAAGGCCATCATGGACCCGGTCCGCGATATCGAGGCCTCCACGATCGTCACCGCGATGAGCCGCAACGGAACCGAATTCGGCATCCGTGTCAGCGGTACCGGCGATACCTGGTTCACAGCCCCGGTCGAGATGCCCGAGGGTCTTTATTTTCCCGGTTTCACCGAGGCGGATGCGAATCCGGACATGGGCGATTCGACCATCGTCGAAACCGTCGGCCTCGGCGGGTTCGCGATGGGCGCGGCCCCGGCGGTCGCCGGGTTCGTCGGCGCCGGCACCGCGTCGGAAGCCGCGAACTTCACCCGCTCGATGGCCGAAATCACCCTCGGCGAGAATCCGGAATGGACCATCCCCGCCATGGACTATCGCGGCGTGCCGAGCGGCATTGACATCCGTCTCGTCGTCGAGACCGGGCTTGCCCCGACGATCAATACCGGGATCGCGCACCGCGAGCCGGGGATCGGGCAGGTCGGCGCCGGGGTCGTACGGGCGCCGCTCGCCTGCTTTCACCAGGCGCTGAGGGCCTTCGCAGACCGCATGGGGGTGTCATGAGCCGGGTGATCGTCAACCGGGTCCGCAAGGGCCTGTATCTGGACTCCGTCGCGCTGATGCGCTTCTCGCGGTCGATCGCCGGGCTTGCGGGCGTGGAGGAGGCGGCGTTGATGATGGGAACGCCCGCCAATCTAGGGATTTTGGTTGAAGCCGGTCTGCTCGACGGCGCGGGCGAGCACGCGAAGGGCGGTGATCTGGTGATCGCGGTCCGGGCACGCGACGGGGATTCTGCCGACGCGGCCGTGGCCAAGGCCGGGGAGCTTCTCGACCAGCCGCGCCTGACGCGGGGCGAGACGGCTGCATGGCGTCCGAGAACCCTGCGGGCAGCCCTCAATCAGGTGCCGGAGGCGACCTTGGCGCTGATTTCGGTACCCGGCGATTTCGCCGCGGCCGAGGCTCGCAAGGCGATCCGCCGCGGTCTTGACGCTATGATCTTCAGCGACAATGTCCCGCTCGCCGATGAGGTCGCACTGAAGCGCGAGGCCCGGGATCTCGGGCGCCTTGTCATGGGACCGGACTGCGGCACCGCGATCATCAACGGCGTTCCGCTCGCCTTCGCCAACCGTGTCCCAAGCGGCGCGGTCGGGATCATCGGCGCCTCTGGCACGGGGATTCAGGAGGTCTCCTGTCTTATCGCCCGGAACGGCGCCGGCATCTCCCATGCCATCGGCGTCGGCGGGCGGGATTTGAGCGAGGCCGTCGGCGGGATTTCGACGCTCCGCGCCCTCGATATGCTCGCACGGGATCCGGCAAGCGAACGGGTGGTGCTGATCTCGAAGCCGCCGGCGCCGGAGGTATCGGCGCGGGTGCTGGAAAAGCTGTCCGGGATCGGCAAGCCCGCGACCGTCTGCTTTGTCGGCGCGCCGCCCATGGCGATGCCGGCGAATGCCGTTCAGGCATTCACCTTGAGGGAGGCGGCGTTGCGGTCGGTCGGAGTCTCCGGCGAAACGCCGCCGCCCGCACTGCCGCCGGTTCCGACAATCGCGCCCGGCCGCCGCGAAATCCGGGGCCTGTTCTCCGGCGGCACGCTCTGCGCGGAGGCACAGGCCGTCATGCTCGCCGGCAAGATCGCGGTGGCCTCGAATGCACCGATCCCTGGGGCCGCGCCCGCATCCACCGGAGCTGCCGAGTCCCTTTTGCTCGACATGGGCGACGATAGCTACACAAGAGGCCGGCCACACCCGATGATTGATCCCGAAGTGCGCGACGATGCGGTCAGGCAGGCCATGGCGGACCCGTCGGTTGCCGTGATCCTGGCGGATATCGTTCTCGGCTTTGGCGCCCATGGCGACCCCGCCGGTCATTTGGCGCGCGCGGTCCGGGCGGCCGGCGGTGCCGAGAGAGCTCTGCTGATCGCATCCGTCACCGGAACCGAGGCTGATCCCCAGATCCGCTCGGTTCAGATCGCCAAGCTGGAGGAAGCCGGCATTCTGGTCGCTCCGAGCAATGCCGACGCCGCGCGCTGGGCATGCGAGGCGGTGCAGCGCTGATGGCGGCGGTTTCCGCCCACGAACCCGTGTCCGCTTGGCGGGACGGACAATTCAGTTTTGCCGTCCGGACGATCGGGGGTATCGCGGCGAGGCTACTGTCACACACCGGACGGGGCCGCGTGCTCGCGGTTTTCGGCAAATGCTTCTATGTCGAACTGGAGCACGGGCTGCTCTGCGTCGGAGCCGAGGGTTTCACGCTCGGGCCGTTGAATCTGATCACCTCGGCGCCGGCATCGACGCGATGGCTCGAAAGCGGGGTGCGGGTCGGCGATGCGGCCGTCCTCGGCGGAGGGGTGCTGCGGGTGGGCCACCGTTTCAGGTTTCGCCTCGACGGCGCGGCGGAATGGCGGCCCGCCTATTCAGGCATTTCGGGGCATCCGAGTGCTCTGCGTGAGGGCCTGCAACGCTTTCGACTGGCTTGCGCCGGCGTGGCACCCGCCGAAGGATTGGGAAGACTCATTTTCGACGACACGGCGGCCGGTCCCCGTTCTCCGGTGATTGATCGGGGCCGCGTCGCGATCCGGCTGCTGGACGATTGGTTGGACCAGGTGCTCCGAGACCCGGACATGCCGACCGCGCAAGAGCCCGAGGGCCTGAATTTGCTGATGGGGCTCGGCCCGGGCCTGACGCCGGCCGGCGACGATGTGCTCGGGGGCATGATGATCGCGGCGCATGCTCTGGGCGAAGAGGCGGTCGCGCGCCGGCTCTGGCGCTGCGCCCGGCCGCTCGCCGAAAAGGCGGCTGGCCCGATCGCGCGCGCGCATCTCGCCGCCGCCGCCGATGGGATGGGCGCCGATGGCGTGCACCGCGCGATCGATGCCATCCTGCGCGGCCGCGCCGAGGATTTCGGGTCCGTGATCGCCGGGATCGACGCGATCGGCCACAGCTCGGGATGGGATGCCATGGCCGGCGTTACCCGGTTCCTCGAGGCCTCCTTCCACGCGCGCGAAGCATGGGACGCAAGGATGATGGGATCAGCTGAACTTCGCCATCACCTCGCCGGCGAATTCCTCCAACCGCTCGATCGTGCCCGGCAGATCGCTGCCGTCACCGCCGATCAGGAAATGCTGTAAGCCGATCTCCTCGAAGCCGGCAATGTCGTCGATGATCGCCTGGGCGCTTCCGGTAAAGGCCATGCGCTGACCGTCGCGGCCTTCCTGTTCGGGGCCGAGGCGGCATTTTATGGCGAGCATCGCGGCGTCGATCGCATCGGGATCGCGCCCGGCCTGTTCCGCCGCGGCGCGGACCTGCCCGAGCGCCGCTGCATAAAGCTCTGGTGTGTCAAGCGGGATGCGGGGATTGGCCGCGACCGGGTACCAGCCGTCGCCGAGACGGCCCGCCCGCCTGAGCGCGCCCTCGACCTCGCCGCCGACCCAGATCGGCGGGTGCGGGCTCTGTGCTCCCTTCGGAGCAAACAGCAGATCTTCAAAATCCACGTGCTTGCCATGCTTGGCCGGCGCCGGCGCGGTCCACAACTCACGGAACGCCTCGATATACTCCTCCGATGCCGGCGCCCGGTCCCTGAAGGCGGGGCCGCCGAGCAGGGCGATTTCCTCGGCCATCCAGCCGATGCCGACGCCGGTCGTGAGGCGTCCCTTGGAGAGTACGTCCAGCGTCGCCAGCATCTTTGCCGCGAGCACCGGTTGGCGATGCGGCAGCACCAGAACCGAGGTGAGGAGCCGGATGCGCTCCGTCGCCGAGGCAACGAAACTGAGAGCGGTGATGGTTTCCAGCGAGACGCCGGTATCCTGTGCGAAGAACTTGCCGGTCTCGGAATAGGGATAGGCGCTGTCGACATTGGTGGCGACGATCACATGGTCGCTCATGCCGAAATGCTCATAACCCAGCCGTTCGGCGGTCCGGGCGATGGCTTTCAGGGAATCAGGCTCGCCGGCGGTGCCGCGCGAGCCGAAATGCAGACCGAATTTCATTGCCGTCCTCGTTCGTGAAGAATGCCGCTGGCCCGGAATGGCGGAGTGCCACATGCCATGTTGTCACAAATGGCGGCGCCGGGGGTGATGAATCGGCGAGCCCATATTTGCCGCGATCGTGATCCCGGACGCCGTTTTCGTTTTTCCACTCCGCTGTCGGAGGCCTAGACGTTCACTTTAGGACCAGCGTGCTCATTCCATGAGGAAAACGGCGGAAAAATATTTTCAGGGGAAATTTAGAGTTAATTTGAGACGGTTTTAATAAAATACAATTTTTATAATATATATGCGAATTGACTCCGTCTCCAAGTTATCGGAACAATATTTTCAATTTTTACTTAGGGGTGGGCATATTAAAAAATTTATTTTGGGAACGATTGCGATTGTCGCAACATTTTTGGTTTCTGATTGTGAGGCGCCACAGCATACAAAAGTAAGAAGAGGGTTGGACCCGGAAAACCAGGATACGGATGTACGGTTCCGGACCAAGTATTATTTCAGGATTTTTGATGCCTGCGCGCGGCCGTCGGTGGGGGAGAGCACCAAAAGCTTCGGAATCCAGGCCCCCTTCGCGGAGGCGCCGGGACAGAATGCGCGGATCATCACCGACTCGCTCTATCGGTTTCGCATGACCGGCAAGGCGAATGCGCTGGCCAACAAGATCCGTTTTGAATCCGGAACCCTGCGCAAGGAGGAAATCGACCCGTTCGGCGCGACCATCTCGTTCAAGCAGACCGCCGGGCAGCCGCGCTTCCGCTCGCGAGCCGCGACCGAAGCCTTGGCGCGGCGCGAGGATGCCGAGCGAAATCTGGAAAAGCTGCTCAGGATCTATACGAACATAGAGGACCAGATCGGCGGAAAAGACGGGAAAAGCAATCCCGAGGCCGTGAAGGCGATGCGCGAAACGGTTCAGAAGCAGATCCAGGGCGAGTTGGCGGCCCTGGTGACGCCGGCCGGCAATCAGGCGGCAAGAGAACTGTCCGGCACGGGCAATGTCTTCTCCAGACTGGCCGACAGTTCCCGCGTTCTCGTCGAGGAGGTCAACGCGACTGCCGCCGACATCAAAGCGAAATCGGATGCGGCGTCCAGCGCGGCGGACCCCGCGGCACCAGCCGGGGGAGGGCAAAAGCCGTCGGTCAAGCCCGCCGATGTGGTGAAGCAGCTGCAAGAACTGCCGAAACTGCTTGCAAAGCTGCGGGTTAACAGGGACGGAGCCCACAAGGCGTTGCAGGGGCTGGCGAAAACTCTGCGCGCCGGCGACGACGTCCTGATAACCGATGCGCTCAAGGTTCTGAAGGATGAGAAGCTCGATCCGCTATCGGTGGTTGACCCGACGAATTTCGATATCGCGCAGGCCAAAAAAGGCGCGGACGAAGCCAAGAAAATCGCCGAAAAGGCGGCCAAGGTCGCCGATGCCGCGACGAAGACTCTCAACACGCTCGAGCGGAATTTGAACCGTCAATTAAGCGGTAGCGGGACGCAGTCCTGCGGCGCGGGAAGTGAACTGCGCCGGGGATTCCAGGTTCTTGGCCCCGAGGGCTGGAAGACCTTCGATCAGGACGAGCGCCTGATCATGGCCATGACGTCAAGCGCGAAGCCGTTGATCGGCACGCTGCAGCAGCTGTCCAGTCAGGTTCTGAAGCAGGAGGCCAACAGCAGCGACCAGCTTTTGCCGCTGGTGAAGGAGCAGTTGCGGATTTCCGAAGCCCAACGGGCATTGCTGCGCGTTGAACCGCTGCAATTCAATTCCGCGTCGGTCGATGACTTGAAGAAGATTCTGGAGGGCGGCCAATGAAACCGGAAAACGGAAGGATGTCGCGCGCCGGAATCGCGGTGATTGCGGCGTTGGGCATCGGCGCCCTTGTCTCCGCTTGCACCTCCGTTCCCGGCGCTCCGGGGCTCGGTGGCTCGGCCTCCATGCGGATCGAGGTCGAGGTCTACAAGGGCCCCCTCTCCCAAGAGCCGGACGTCCAATGGGGCGAATTGCGTGGTCTGGTCACGGATGCGCCCCGCCTGCTGGGCCTGCTGGACGACGCCCTGATCGCCGCCGCGCACGCCGAGGGGTATCTGCCGTCTGCGTATCCAAGCGAAAACGTTAGACGGGGCCAGGCTTTCATTAGTGAAAATCGGGTTCTTGGGCGAAGTTTCAAGAAAGTATCGGACGCATTTGATGTCGCCGGGAAAAGGTTAGATGAGGCTAAGAGTTCTCTAAAAGATGATCCGAAAAAACCGATCGAGCCAAATTTTTTAACCGAAGAAATCAAAAATATTTCAAAAAAACATAGAGTACTTGCGACGCAGTCTGAAAAAATCATAGGTGATTGGAGGCGCTTCAGGGATGGCAATTCTGCCAATAACTTCTATTGGAAAAAACATTCGACACTATAAACTTGGATGACGTCGGAAATTTGGTAAATATTTATTAATCAGAGGTCAAAAACTATGAAATTGCAAAAAATACCTTAGAAAAAATTGAAAATTGTGCTTCTAGTTGTGATCCATCTAAAATCAACATGGCGATCGAGCTTCTCAATAAACTATCGGAATCGCGGAGCAAAACCGACTCAACGGCCGCGGATCTGATTCGCCGGGCCGAAATGAAATTGACAAAATTGGATGGTCGCGAGCCGCTCAAGGCAGTCAATGTTCGCCCGAGAAAGCGATTGTCGATCGAAGATCAGCCGATAGAAGCGACGCCGGTGCGCGGGGTGGTTTGGGGCCGGTACGGCGCCCCGCTGAAAAACGATCTCGGCAATTGGTGCGATGGTGATGGGTATTTCGCGACCCATCATTTGACCACGCTTACCCTGATCAACGATATGGGTTGCCTGATGAACGCGCAGCTCCACGCGGATGCTATGCGGTTTATCACCTGGTCCGAAGAGGTCGGTGACGCACTTGTCGATGCCAATGACCACTTGAAAGCGCTCGCAGTGGTTTGCGATCCGGCAGTTTCACCCGATCCAGCGGCTGCCGGCAGTACGTGCAATCAGAAAGTGGCCGAATTTCGAGCGGAGGCGAGATCCGTGGTGTCCGACGTCGTCGAATTGTCGGTAGCCATGAAGGCATCGTCGCTTTTCTGGGCCACCTCCCAAGTTCCAATCATGGCGGACTCGGACATCGTGGCCACGTTCCTGCAGAGTTACGCGGTCCTGACCGCCGAGCTCAGCAACCAGATGCAGTCCCGGGGCGACGCCTTGCTGAAGCAGTTCACGCATCACCGCTCCGTCCAGCCGACCAGTGTTTATCTCCGGAATACCGATCCGACGGATTTCGCGAATCTTTATGTCTGGAACCGGCCTTTCAAGTTATTCGCCTATGACCTGGCAACCAACGGGTCCGCGGAAACCCGCCTGGTCGGGGTTGAGCGGCTGTATGGCGACCATAACTGGTCGAAGGTCAATACGGTTTTCGCGAATGGCCAGGGCGATGTCGGGATGGCGTTCATCAAGGACGATATCGGCAACTGGAACCTGAAAAGCTTTGAGAACGATCCCTCGGCGCTGCTGGATGCCTATACCGATGTCGGCAAGGCGCTGATCAAGACCGCGGCGACGGCGGCCGGCGGCGGCGGGCTGGGCGCGGTATCCAATCTGCTTGGCATCGGCGGGCCGATCGGCGACCAGCAATTGAAGCAGATCGAGAATAATGTCTCGAGCGGCCGCCGGATCGCCTTCGGCGGTGGTCCCGCTCTGCCGAACGCGGAAAGCGCACATCCGGATCTCATCAAGGATCTTCGGGCGACGACGGTAAAGGAATTCGACGCCTTGAAGGTCAGGGTCACCGCCGCTCAAGAAGCGGTCGAGGCGAAAAAGACGGAGTCGGCGGCAAAACCGGCGTCCGGCTCCATCGCCTTTGAGCGGCTGCCGGTCGGCGCTGACACCGTAACGATCAACGGAGAACAGTTCGAATTCGCCGCTGGCGACGTGTCGGCCGCCGAACGGGCGAACAAGGTCGCGCGGGGCAATTCGCGTACCGACGCGGTCAACAATCTCATCGCGGCGATCGCGAAGGTCGCTGAAACCCGTCCGGCCTTGAAGCTGGCGACCTATGCCCTGGCCGGTGAGGGGACACTGAAGATCACGGCGGCCACGGCGGGCAAAAAAGGCAATGACATAACCCTTGCCGCCTTCAGGAACGCCAAATGGGATGTCAGCCAGTTGACGCCGCCGGGCAAAACGGAGGCCCCGGCCAATACCCCGTCGGCCGTGCTGACTTTTCACCGCCAACCCGAGCCCGACGATACAATCACCATCGACGGAGTCCGCTACACCTTTGGCAGGGCATCCGAAGCGAACAATAGGATCGTCGGAATCAATACTTCCGGTCTTAAGGAAACTGTCGAGGAGTTGCGTAGACAGTTGACCGCTGCGAACGACCCTCTGAAGCCGGAGACCCGTTACAGGGTTGATGACACGGAGGGCGTGACGCTTAAGATCACGGCGACCCCCACCGATGCCGCAAAGGAGACGATCTCGCTCGCCGCTAGCAGCAACGCGATTGTAACGGAGATGTCCGGAGGGGCCGACAAGGAGGAAACCAAAGTCGACGATTCAGCGCTCGTGAAGCTCCATTTGGACGGCGACCGGATCCTGCGGGAGTATCAGATCAGGATCGAAACCCTACAGAAACTCTCGATACCGCCCAAGGCGAACTGAACAGGGAGCGGACTGTTAACCGAGCCCGTTGGCGCGGACCCAGTCCGCGAAGCTGACGAGGGTCGACTCGTTCACCGAGAACAGCACCGTGTTGGTGTAGGCAAGGTCGGTCGCGTAGTCGACATCGCCGATCGGCAGATGGGTTGTGGGGTCAAGCGCGTTGCGGATCACGGCATCGGCCCGGAAGCTGACCTCCCAGCCGTCGTCGCCGGTCTTCGAGAACACCCCGCGCCGCACCTCGTGCACGAGGGTCTTCAGCGTGTCGATCCCGGTCTCGCGCTTCACCTGCTCGGCGAAATCCGGCGTGTAGAACAGCGCCTGATAGCCCATCAGCGGCATGTCGAAACTGAAGCCCTGGCCTTGCCGGGCATGCACGAAATGCCCCATCCGGTCGATGAACGATGGATCCCCCAGAAGCGGCAGGTCGGCGGCGGTCCAGCTGAAAGCCATGATCTTGTCCCCAATATACGGCAAACCCCAACATAATGTGGGGCGCTTCGGCAATCCATGCGAGTGAGATGACTCACGCAAGGATTATGCCGGTTGGCCCCGTTCTTGCTTGTGCTTTTTGCCTTGGATAGGGTGCCCGGTAGGGGCCTCGGTCTATCCATCCGTGCCGTCCGTCGGCAGACGCCGGCGCGCGGGTTGAAACTGAAAGGAAGGCCAATGCGTCTGATGTTTGCTTGTGTGGTCGCCCTGGGGATTGGCGGATGCACCACCACGGCCTTGGTCGCCGCCGGTACCGCCACCTGGGTCGGGACCGAATATGTCTACGATACGCCGCCCCTGCATTTCGTCGCGGAGTTCTTCGACAAGTCCTGCGAGAAATACACGATCTATGACCAGCCGCCGAAGTGCCGGCGCTAGGGCGTTCGACGACGCTTGACCGCTTCGACCCGGGGCGCGTCTGTGCTTAAATAGGGTGTTCGCGCCGTCTGTCGGCGCCGATGCCCTTTTTGCATGGAAGCGGATGGACCGATGCGTGTTGAGATGAAGTACGGCAAGGGAACGCTCCCGCTGGATCTCTCGCCGGACTGGGACGTGACGGTGATCCGCAAGCCCGACATGCCGGTCATCGCCGATCCCGTCGCCGCTCTTGAAGCGTCCTTCGATGCACCCGTGGGGACCGCGCCGCTCGATGTTCTGGCGCGTGAGGCGAAAAGCGCTTGCATCCTGATCTGCGACATCACCCGTCCGGTGCCGAACGGCCTGATCCTCGGACCTCTGATCCGGCGGCTGCTGGACGCCGGAATCGCCGCCGGCAATATCATGGTCCTGGTCGCCACCGGCCTGCATCGTCCGAACGAGGGAGCGGAACTGGAGGAGCTTGTCGGGGATCCCTGGGTGCTGAAGACCGTCCGGGTCGAAAATCATTTCGCGCGCAATGACGCCGACCATGTCCTTGTCGGCACCACCAGCAAGGGTAATGTGGTCCGGCTCGACCGCCGGCTGATGGAGGCGGATCTCAAGATCGCCACCGGCTTGGTCGAGCCGCATTTCATGGCCGGCTATTCCGGCGGCCGCAAGGTGATCGCCCCGGGTGTCGCCCATGCCGAGACGATCACGACCTTTCACTCCTCGCGGTACATGGAGCATCCGCTGGCGGCGAACTGCGTGCTGGACGGCAACCCGCTGCACGAGGATCAGCTGGAAATCGTCGAAATGATCGGCGGCGCGCTCGCGGTGAACGCGGTGATCGACGAGCAACGCCGGCCCTCGTTCCTGAATTTCGGCGAGATCGTCGCCAGCCACCTCGCGGCGGTCGATTTCATCCGCGGTTTCGCGGAGGTCGCGGTGCCGCGCCGCTACAAGACCGTGGTGACCAGTTGCGCCGGCTATCCGCTGGATCTGACCTATTACCAGACGGTCAAGGGGATGGTCGGCCCGATCGATATCCTGGAGCCGGGCGGCGATCTGATCGTGGTCTCGGACTGTGCCGAGGGCATGGGCTCGCCTGAGTTCGTTGAGGCGCAGCGCCGCCTCGTCGCAATGGGACCGGACGGGTTCCTGGTCGCGATCATGGACAAGAGCCATGCCGATATCGACGAATGGCAGACCGAGATGCAGTTGAAGCCGATGCGGATCGGCGCAATCCATCTTTATTCCGGCGCGCTGTCCGACAAGGACTGGCCGCTGACCGGGGTGAACCGGGTGAGCGATCTCGGCGCCTGCATCGCCGGCAGCGTCGCACGGGCCGGGGATGGCGGGATCGCGGTGATCCCGGAGGGGCCCTATGTCATACCGGTCTTGCGTCCCGCGGCCTGAGCGCTAGCCATGCATGTCCATCTCGATCCGGTGGGAGGCATCGCCGGAGACATGTTCCTGGCGGCGATGATGCATGCCTGGCCCGAACTTGAGGCGCCTGTCATCCGCGCCATGCGGGCCGCCGGTCTGCCGGATGACTGGCCGGTTGCGGTGACCGACAGCGCCTCGGCGGGGATCACCGGCAAGCGGGTGCGGATCGGCGGCGCCCGAAACCATGAGCACAGCCAAGATCACGGCCACGGCCATCACCATCACCATGCCACCGGTTCCTTCAAGGAGATCCGCGCCCGGCTTCTCGCCGCGCTGTTGGAGTCTGGCGTTGCGGAGCGCGCGGTGGCGATCTTCCGGCTGTTGGCCGAGGCGGAAGGGGAGATCCACGGCAAACCGGTCGACGAGGTGCATTTCCACGAGATCGCCGATTGGGATTCCGTCGCCGATATCGTCGGCGCGGCAGCCGCGATCGAGGCCATCGGTCCCGCCAGCTGGAGTGTCGGGGACATTCCCATGGGCGGCGGCTCCGTGAAGACGGCGCACGGGGTTCTGCCGGTACCGGCGCCGGCGACAACATTGCTGCTCCGGGGGCTGCGGATGGTGGATGACGGACTCATTGGAGAGCGGGTAACCCCGACCGGCGCGGCGATCCTCGCGCATCTGAAACCGGCGCAAGGGGGAGCGCGTCCGACGGGACGCCTCGCGCGCACCGGGCACGGTCTCGGCACCAGAGATCTGAAGGACCGCGCCAACATGCTTCGCCTGCTGGCCTTCGAGACATCGGGCGCCGAGGCGGCGCGGTCCTGGGGCCAAACCGGCGAGGTCGGCGTGATCGCTTTCGAGGTCGATGACCAGACCCCGGAGGATCTTGCCGTTGGTCTCGACGCCCTGCGGTCGACCGGCGGCGTCTTGGACGTGGTGCAGTCCGGCGTCATGGGAAAGAAGGGCCGCCTTGCGGTGTCCGTGCGGGTGCTTTGCCGATGCGAGGCGATCGACGCGGCGATCGAGGCCTGCTTTCTGCAAACCACGACGATCGGCCTCAGGTGGCGGATCGAGCGGCGGGTCGAGCTGAACCGGGAAAATATCGTGGTCGACGATAGCGCCATGGGCGCCAAGCGGGTATCGAGACCGGATGGACGGACGACCGTGAAGGTGGACATGGACGCCCTGGCGCGACAGGCTCCCACCCAAGGTGAGCGCGCCCGGATGCGGCGGCGGGCCGAGGGAGGCCGAGATGATGACCGGTGAGCCGGGCATGAGACTGCGCGCGGTGATCGACGGCATCGGGCCGATGGCGATCGCGGTGAGCGGCGGCGTCGACAGCATGACCCTTGCCCATGTCGCGCACGGGCGTCTGGGGCAGGGGGCGGTTATGTACCACGCGCTCTCGCCGGCCGTTCCGGGGGATGCCAGCGCCCGCGTGCGGCGCCACGCGGCGGCGGCGGGCTGGCGGCTCGAAGTCATCAATGCCGGAGAGATGGCGGACCCGCGGTATCTGGAGAACCCGGTCAACCGCTGTTTCTTCTGCAAGACGAACCTCTATTCCCGGATTGCCGGCCTGACAGAGCTTACGATCGCTTCCGGCACCAATACCGACGACCTGGGCGACTATCGTCCGGGCCTGGAGGCGGCGCGGGCGCACCAGGTGCGCCATCCCTATGTCGAAGCGGATCTGGCGAAGGCGGATGTGCGCCGCCTTGCCCGTGAGTTGGGCCTCGATGATCTGGCGGAGCTGCCCGCCGCGCCGTGCCTATCGAGCCGGATCGAGACCGGCCTTGCGGTGACCGCGGGCCGTCTGGCGCTGGTGGAGGCGGTGGAAGCCGCGCTTCGCGACGGCCTCGGCTCCGGCACCATCCGTTGCCGGGTGCGCGAGGCGGGAGTGGTCGTCGAACTCGAGCCGGGATTCCTTTCCCGCCTCGACGCCGGCCATCGCGCGCGGGTCGATGCTGTCCTTCGCGATCATGGCCATGAGGGCGGTGCGTCCTATGAGAGTTACCGCATGGGCAGCGCTTTTCTGAGAGAGCGGGCATGAATTCCGGTGACCGGGCCTCGACGGTGCGTTTCGATCTCGCACGCCGTCAGCGCATCGGGCTCGCCGAGGCGATCCTGGGGGATGTGAAGTCCTCGGAACAGATCGCCGAAGGGATCGCGCAATCCCTGGCCGGCGGCGCGCCGGTTCTGGTGACCAGGCTGTCCCCCGACAAGTTCGACGCCTTGCCCGAGGATCAGAAGGCGGGGCTCGATTTCGATCCGGTCTCGCGCACCGCCCTCAGCATCGGGCTCCCGGTTTCTCCTGAACCGGTCGATGTCGCGGTCGTCACAGGCGGCACCGGAGATCTCGGCGTCGCGCGGGAGGCGGCGCGGACCCTCGCGTTTCACGGTCGCGCCAGCCGGGAAATCATTGATGTGGGCGTCGCCGGGCTATGGCGGCTGATGGAGCATCGTGATGTGATCGCCGAAATGCCGGTGGTCATCGTCTGCGCCGGAATGGAGGGGGCGCTGTTCAGCGTGATCGGCGGTCTTGCAAGAGGTGTCGTGATCGCAGTGCCGACCTCGAACGGCTATGGCGTCGCCGAGGGCGGCAAGGTGGCGCTGGACTCAGCGCTCGCGAGCTGCGCGCCCGGGATCGCGGTCTGCAATATCGACAATGGCTATGGCGCGGCGTGCCTGGCGTTGCGAATACTCGGCACGCGCGCCGGTGGAGGCGGACCGGACCGGGTTCCGTCAATTCCTTGATCGCGGTTGGGGCCGGCGCCAGCCCGGGTGGGCTTGTTCTGGCGGGTCTCATCGTCGGGTTGGTTCTTTGTATCGCCGCTGTTCCCCGGGCGACGGGCCAGGATCGGCCGGTGGATCTCGAACTGGTTCTGGCGATTGATTCTTCGGACAGCGTCGACGATCGAGAATTCGCGCTGCAGATATCCGGCCTCGCCGACGCCTTGCGGCACCCGGACGTCATCAAGGCTCTGGAGGCGGGGCCGCATAAGTCGATTGCCGTATCGATCATCGAATGGGCGGATCGAAATGGGCAGACCGTGCTGATCCCCTGGACCCATCTCGACGGCGCGGCGGCGGCCTTCGGCCTCGCGGAACGGGTACGCGGTCTCGTCCGGACCTATGAGCGTGGCGTAACGTCGTTGTCAGGAATTATCGATTTCGCCGCCGGGTCTTTTGCAAACAACGGCTTCAACGGCCTTCGCCGGGTGATCGACATATCCTCGGACGGTCGTCACAACGATGGCCGTCCGCTCGCGGCCGCGCGCACTGACGCATCGGCCCTGGGGATCACGATCAACGCGCTGGCAATCGAAAACGAATATGAGGCGCTCGCCGGCTATTATCGGGAGCGGGTGATCGTCGGTCCGTCCGCCTTTGTCGAGAAAGCCGAGGACTATGATGCCTATCCCAAGGCAATCCTGAGAAAACTGATCCGTGAAATCGGTACCGTTCCGGTGGTGAGAGGCCCTAGGCGACAGGATCAAGCGCGGCGCCGAGGCTGAAGTTGATTGGCTGGATTGCCCGCGTCGACGCTGGGTTTTCGGCCGCCGTGCCGGCTGTCAGTGTCGTTGCCAAATCCTGCTCCAGGTCCAGCTGCCATAGCGACGCATAGGCCTCGACATAAGAGAACAGCTTGGGATCGTCCGACGCCGTCGCGAGGATCGTCTCCGCCAACCCGGTCATCACATTTTGGATCGTCGTCTCGGACCTGACATATCGCATGATCTCAATTTCAAGCTTCCGCTTCCGATAGCCGCGACTAATTTTGAGGCGAATTCGTTAACTAAATATGAATTTCCGGGCCTGATCAGCGGAACACTGTTGAAATTTTGTGTTGAATTTGACACAAAACGCGGAATTTGAGGGCGTCAAGATTTCCCGGCGAATTGCTGCAAAAGTTCCGAGCCCCGCGATGAGCATTGACCGTTCCTTCCGTGAGACTTTCAACAGTGGCGCGACCCGCATCCTGAATGCCGCGGGCATCACGAAATCGATGATGGAAAAGGCAGCCGGAGAGGGGGGCGAGCCACGGTTTCTGTTCGGCAGCCGGGGTCTCAACCGCGTGGTGTTCATCAAGAAGCCCAGGGACCGGACCGAGGCCGCGGATTTCTACGATGAGGCGGTCCGCGCGAAAAAGAACAAGAAGGCGGAAACGCCGCAAAGCCAGATCGTGACCATGGTCTACAGCCCGTTCGATTTCGACGATATCCCGGGCGGCGGCACAAGTTTCGAATTGGGTTCGAGCGATCAGGACACGATGCTGCGCGAGGCCGTGGGCTTCAACCCGGCGGGCGGCGCGCCGACCGTGGAGCGCGATCTGAAGATCCTCGAGATATTGGACGAACTTCCGTCATTGGACCCGTTTCTCTTGAAGGACCGGATGCTCGGGTCGGGATTCGAGGTCGATGAGACCTACTTTGATATCTCGGAGGAGGAGTTCAATGCGATCAAGGCCTACATCCTGCGCAAGTTCGAACCGGTCACCGAGAAGGTTGTGGGCTCGAACACGGAGCAGGCGCGCAAACACTCCGAGGAATTCATCATGAAATTGTGGGAGGGGCGGGACCTCTCCTATCTGGCGCCGATCACCCAGGTCTTCAACCTCGATCCGGACCGCGCGGGCGAGATCTACTATGCCTGGAAGGGGCTGAACTATTACGAGTTCAACTACAAGAAGGATCTCGCCACCTTGCTGACCTTCGCGGACTGGCTGCAGCACAAGAGCATGCCTGCCCACTATGTCGCGCCGGAGGAGACGGTGGAGTTCCAGTCGCTGTCCCACCATGTCGCGGTCAAATTCGCCCGGCATCTGGAACAGAGTTCGAAGATCCTGCACAGCTACAATGACGCCTACGAGGAACTGTTCGTGCGCGAAGGGGACAGCAGGAAGTTCGTCTCGATCCTGCAGCAATCCAGCGACCTGTTCTGGAAAACCTCGGCCTCGATCTCGGCGCTCAACCACGCTGTCGCCGTCTGGTCGCAGCAGACGGTGAAAAAGGGCCGGGAAAAGCTCAACGCCGAGGAACTCCGACCGCTGATGACCACGCTCGATCGGGTGATAGATTAGGGATTATTGGGTCTTGAGCGCGGCGATCGCGCCGGTGATCCGGTCCAGGGCCTTGTCGACGATGGCGCGCGGGCAGGCGAGGTTGATGCGCTCGAAGCCTTCGCCCTCGACTCCGAAGATATAGCCCTCATCGAGATAGATCCGCGCCTTGTTCAGCATCAGATCCTCCAGCCCCTCCTTGTTGAGGCCGAGGGCCCGGCAGTCGAACCACTGCAGATAGGTGCCCTGCAGGGGGCTGACGGAGATTTCGGGGGTGCGTTCAGCGAAGACCTCGGCAACCCGCGCGGCATTGCCGGCGATATAGACCAGCGCCGCGTCCAGCCAGTCCTCGGCTTCCCGATAGGCGACCTCGGTCGCCAGCAGGCTGAAGGGGTTCTGGCCGCCGAAGCCGGTGGCGCGCAGGCTCGCCGCCATGGCGCCGCGCTTGTCGGGATCCGCGATCATGATGTTGGAACAGTGCAGGCCGGCAAGATTGAAGGTCTTGCTGGCGGCGGTGCAGATGACCGCTCCCCGGGTGAAATCGTCTCCGAGCGTGCCGTAGGGCGTGAAGTGGTTGCCCGGCATGATGAGATCGCCGTGGATCTCGTCGGAGATTACGATCACGTCGTTGCGCATGCAGATTTCGCCGAATTGACGCAGTTCCGCCTCGCTCCAGACCCGGCCGACCGGATTGTGCGGCGAACAGAGGATGGCGAGCTTGACCGCCGGGTCGGCGGTCTTGCGCTCCAGATCGGCGAAATCCATATCGTAGCGGCCGTCGCTGAGGATCAGCGGGTTGGTGACGATCTCGCCGCCGTTATTGGTGATCGAGCGGTAAAACGGATGATAGACCGGCGGCTGGATAAGGACCTTGTCGCCCGGGCTGATGAAACTGCGCACCGCCAGATTCAGCGTCGGCACCACACCGGCGATGGTCAGGATCCATTCCGGATCGACCGTCCAGCCGTGCCGCCGCCGCATCCAGCCGGTAACCGCCTGGGTGTAGCTTTCCAACCTGCCGGTATAGCCGTAGACACCGTGCCGCGCCCGCTCGGTCAGCGCTTCGATCACCGGTTCCGGGCAGCGGAAATCCATGTCGGCCACCCACATGGGCAGCACCTGATCGTCCCCACGATCAGGGTTGGTCGCATCCCAATGCCGGGCGACGCCGTGCTCGGAGCGGAACTCCCATTTGATCGAGCCGCGGCCGCGGCGGTCGATGATCTGATCGAAATCGAAAGGCACGAAAATTCCCCTGGCAAAGTGAGAGAATGGGCTGGCGGTCAGCCGATGGAGGCGCTCCTCCCCTATCACGAAGCCGGGCTTGAGCCGAGAGCAAATCCACGCGTTGACAAGCGGCGGGCAAGGCTTAGCTTGAGCCCGTTGGCGCCGCCAAGTCGGGCGCGCGCCCGGGACTGGGCTTGGCATATGACGGGGGAAATATTGAACGCAGGGTTCACCATCGACGATTGCGGCAAAAGCGCCATCCGCGCGGTCGGTAGGGCTGCGTGATGCTTCGATCCCTTGCCCGTTTGTTTCGCTACAGGCTGATCATTCCGATCCTCCGCGGTAAATCGCCACCGGTAAACACGGCGCGCGGCGTGCTGGTGGGGTTGCTCTGCGCGATGACACCGCTTGTCGGCGTTCAGATGGCCATGGTCGCGGCGGTATGGGGTGTCCAGAAGGTCGTGGCGCCGAATTGGCGGTTCAATGTGGTCGTGGCCCTGGCATGGACCTGGATCACCAATGTTTTCACCGTGCCGCCGATCTACTACGTCTTTCTGGTGACGGGCCGCCTGATGCTCGGCCGTTGGGAGGAATCCCTCGGCTTCACCGCGTTTTCGAACAAGTTGGATGAGATTCTGTCGCTCGGTGGCGGCGGTTTGACCGCGGCGTTGGAGATCACCGTCGCGATGGTCGAGCTATGGGGCCTGCCGATGTTTCTCGGTTGTGTTCCCTGGGCGGTGGCGAGCGGTTGGATCGGTTACTTGTGGAGCCTGCGCTTCGCGACCCGCCGCCGCGAGAAAATGCGTCGGAAATTGCACCGGCCCGCCCAGTCGGCCTGAAAGGCCTGACATAGGACCGATAAGTGCCCCGCGCGGTGGTGGCGCCGGTCATTCCACGATGGCCGTGAACGTCTGATCTGCTAGTCTTGGCCGAGTTCGGCCTTGGGGAGATCGTCATGTCGCTTACCATAAAGCCTTTGTCCGATGCGCTTGGAGCGGAAGTCGTCGGCATCGATGCCGGCGCTGGTCTGTCGGAGGTCGATCTGGCTAGGTTGAACGCGGCCTTTCTTGAGCATCATCTGCTGTGCTTCCGTTCGGCTCCACTGACGGCCGCCGCGTTCGCCCGGGTAGCGCGGTATTTTGGTGAACCACAATTGCAGTTGCTGCGGGATCAGCGCACCGGAGATGCCCCGGAGGTCTCCATTCTCGAAAGCACCTACAAGACACCCGAGGCGAAGCCCGATGATTTGACCATGGTCCGGCTTTCCGGATGGCACACGGATGATTCCTATTTCGAGGTGCCGGCCAAGGCGACGATGCTGCAAGGGCTGGCGATCCCGTCGTCCGGTGGCCAGACGCGGTTTTCCAACACAAGACGGGCCTATGACGAATTGCCGGAGCCCTTGCGCGGCAAGATCGATGGTCTGAAGGCGATCCACGCCTACGACACCCGCCGAGCCAAGGCGCGGGCGAAAACCCTGAACCAGGATGAACTCAAGGAAACCGGGGACGTGACGCATCCGCTGGTGCGCACTCATGAGGACAGCGGCAAGCGCGCGATCTATTTTAACCCGAACCGGACGGACCGCGTCGTCGGCATGGATGCGGCGGAAAGCGATGCCCTGCTTGATCAGTTGTATGACTGGATCACCAAGCCGGAGTATCAGTACCACCATGTCTGGACGGTGGGGGACATTCTGCTCTGGGACAACCGATGTCTGGTGCATTCGGTGAATGTCGATTTCCCGGTCGGCGAGGAACGCCGGCATCAACGGATATTGCTGAAGGGCAGCCGGCCGGTGTGATCGCGCGGGCGGTACCGTCCACCGTCTGCTTTCTTCGGTCTGCCGCCGGCCCGGTTCTCGCTCAGCGTCCGGCCATCGCTTCCAGATAGGCGAGGGCCGAGGCGGCCTTGCGCGTGACGTCGCCTCTAAGGTCTTCCAGCCGCTTCCAATCCAGCGATAGTGCTCCGGCTTCGATTTTTCTCAAGGCTTCGGTCAGATCCTCCGCGCCGACGCTGCTGGATGAGCCGCTGGCGAGGTGGGCCGCGCGCTTCAGCGCGACCCGGTCGGCCGCGGCGAGCGCTTGGCTGAGATCCCGCAAGGCCGAGCCGAGGGAGTCTTCGAACGAGGCAAAGACTGGGGCGACCACGTCGGGCCCGGTTCCTCCGAGGAGATCGGCAAGCATGTCGACATCGATCGGATGTTTCGGTCCGTCCGGCGGGCGGGAAACCGGATCAACCGCCGGCGAATTTCCGTCCACGCGCGGCAGCCACCGGCCGAGCACCAGGGCCAAGTCCCGCAATGTCGCCGGCTTGACCAGATAGTCGTCCATGCCGGCCCCAAGGCATCGCTCGGCTTCCGCGACAAGCGTATTCGCCGTCAAGGCGATGATCGGAACACGGGTGCCGGCACCGGTCTCCGCGTCGCGGATTTTCCGGGCCAGATCGAATCCGTCCAGACTCGGGATATGGCAGTCGGTGAGAACCAGGCCATAGGGCTTCTCCCGCCAGAGGGCGAACGCGGCCTCGCCGTCCTCGGCATATTCCGCCTGATAGCCGAGGGCTGTCAGCTGGCGGCCCACCTGCATCCGATTCGTCGCATTGTCTTCCGCGACGAAAATGAGCCGGCCCTGTTTCAGCGCCTCCTCAATGCTTGGCAAGGGGGCCGCCGGATCGGCTTCGGAAGCCTCCGGAGAAGCGGTCTCATTGGGAGAATCGGTCGGTCCCATCATTCCGCCGGGATTGCAGATGAAAAATCGATACTAAAGGCATCGCATTACGGGGTCACGGGGGGTGGGAGCAAATCTCTAGCCCAGGGTCCGCCGCCGGACCATGGCGCAAGACCCGGATTTGCCGGTTTTGCCGGACTGGGAAACTGGATAGTGTGGCTTTCCCCGTCCGCTAGCCTGGCCAAGCCGTGACATCTGCAAGCGAAACGCTCAACCGATCCCGCGCCGAGATCCGGATCGCCGCCGCCGGTTGGCTGTTCTGCGCGGTTTTCTTTTTCTATGCCTTCATCCTGCGGGTGGCGCCGGCGGTGATGGTCGACGATCTGATGCGGGAGTTTTCCGTCGGCGCCGCGATCCTCGGGAATCTGTCGGCGGTCTACCTCTATATCTATGCCGGTCTGCAGATCCCCGTGGGGCTGTTCATCGACCGTCACGGGGTGCGGAACCTGATCGCCTGCGCGTGCGCGGTAACCGGCATCGGCGCCGTGGTTTTCGCTTTCGCGGAGACGGTCTCGATGGCCTATCTCGGCCGGTTTCTGATCGGTGCCGGCGCCGCGTTCAGTTTCGTCGGCGCTCTCAACATGGCGGCGCGATGGTTTCCTCTGCGATTCGCGGTTCTCGGCGGCTGGGCACAGATGCTCGGATCGGCTGGCGGCTTTGCCGGCCAGGCGCCGCTGGGGCTGGCGATCGCGAGCTTCGGTTGGCGCTCGACCAATGTGGGGCTCGGGATCGCCGGGTTGATCCTTGCGGTTCTTCTGCTGTTCACGGTGCGGGACCCGGCCCAGGCGCCGCGCGACCGGACGGTATCGATGTGGCGGGGGTTGAAGGTCGTCGCATCGAACCCTCAAACCTGGCTAGCCTCGCTGGGAGCCGGAGGCTTGACC
>JAYOEU010000028.1:5334-31450 GCA_038116915.1 Alphaproteobacteria bacterium | reverse complement strand
TCACTGGCACCTGAAGCCAGCGCGTCTACCAATTCCGCCACCTGGGCGCACCATTCCGGTCGTCCGCGTTGCTTGGGGGCATTCGTTGTCCCCGGAAGTGCGCGGCGCGCCCTCCTTTTAGCGACGCGCGCGGAATTATCAAGGGGGTGTCGTCATGGAAACGAAAATTAATCGGGCAATCGATCTCTGCATTCCGTGGAAAGCTTGTGTTATAAGCAGGCAAAGGTTGTAAGCGGAGTTGAGACGGATGGACGGCAAACGGGTCACGGTGTTCGGGGGAGCGGGTTTTCTCGGACGCACGGTCGTGAGTGAATTGGCGCGTCGGGGAGCCCGGGTGACCGTGGGATGCCGCGACGTGGAACGCGCGAAATTCCTGAAACCGATGGGCGTGGTCGGCCAGGTCACCCCCGTGAAAGCCGATGTGACCAATGCCGGACAGGTCGCCCGAGCGGTCGAGGGGGCAGAGATCGTCATCTCGCTGGTCGGAATCCTCTATCAATCCGGCGGCAATACCTTCGATGCCGTGCAGGCAAGCGGGCCGGGCATCATTGCGCGCGCGGCGGTCGATGCGGGCGCGGCCAAAATGGTGCATGTGTCGGCGATCGGCGCTGATACCGCCTCCAAGTCGAGCTACGCCAGTTCCAAGGGTATCGGCGAGGCGGCGGTGCGCGAGGCTTTTCCAAGCGCCACGATCCTGCGGCCGAGCATAATCTTCGGCGCCGATGACAGCTTCTTCAATAAATTCGCCGGCATCGCCGGCGTGGCGCCGGCCCTGCCGCTGATCGGCGGCGGCCATACCCGGTTTCAGCCGGTCTTCGTACAGGACGTCGCGGCGGCGATCATGGCCGCACTGGAGAACGGCGAGGCCGCGGGCAAGACCTACGAACTCGGCGGCCCGGCGGTGTATTCGTTCCGCGCGTTGATGGAACTGATGATGGTGCATACCCAGCGCCCGAGGCCTCTGGTGAACGTACCGTTCTGGCTCGCCAATCTGGAGGCCGGGATCCTTGAACTGCTGCCCAAGCCGCTTTTGACACGCGATCAGGTCGAATTGCTGAAAACCGACAACGTGGTAGGTGACGGCGAGCTCAGCCTGGCGGATCTCGGGATTGAGGCGACACCGTGCGAGGCCGTGCTGCCGACCTATCTCGACCGGTTTCGTCCGGGTGGACGCTATAACCGCTCCCGCGTGACCGCCTGACGGGCGCGCCTAGAGATAGATCCAGGCAAGCAAGGCACCACCGAGCAAAATCCGGTAGATCACGAAGGGCATGAACCCCGCGCGTCTGAGCCATGCCATCATCACGGTGATCGAAATCAGCGCGGCAATGAAGGCGATGGCCGCGGCGAGGGCGGCGTCCAAAGTGAGGGAAATGTCGCCGGCCTGATACAGTTTCAGACCTCCCAGGGTGCCGGCGCCGAGGATCGCCGGAATACCGAGCAACAGGGAAAACCGTGCGGCATCCGCCCTTTCAAATCCAAGATAACGCGCCGCGGTCATCGTCAGACCCGAACGGCTGGCCCCGGGGATCAGCGCCAGAACCTGCGCGCATCCGATAAACAGGGCTGAACCATGGGTCATGTGCTCGATCCGCCGGATGGTCATGCCGATCCGGTCTCCGATCCCCAGCAGCAAGCCGAAACCGATTGTCGACCAGGCGATGATTTCGAGAGTCCGCAGACTGTCGCCGAAATAGCGGGCGACGAAATAGCCGGCGACCACCACCGGGACCGAGCCGATGACGATCAGAGTGAACAGACGAAACCCGGGCTCCCGGCGGCCTTGAAACACGCGGAACAACCCGACCAGCATGCGCGCGATGTCGCGCCAGCAATAGACCATTACCGCTCCGAGCGTTCCCACATGGACCGCGATGTCGATCAGGATCCCCTGATCCGGCCAGTCCATGAGGTGCGGCACGGCTGCAAGATGACCGGAAGAGGACACCGGAAGAAACTCCGTCAACCCCTGAATGACCGCGAGAATGACGAGATGGAGAAGCGGCAAGGGACCTCACAGATATACGGGCGCGCGCCAACGGGGCCGCCGTCCCCTAAAGCCTATCACGCGCACGCCGAAGATCGAAAAATGAAAGTTCAGGCGAAAATCGGAACAAATGCGATGGAAAGAGCAAATCGGAACTCAGCCATCGAAGACCTTGCGGAAAAACCGGCTGATCTCGGCATTGGCAAAATCGGGACGCTCAAAGGGCACGAAATGGCCGGCCTCGGGAACCACGGTCACGTCGATATTGGCGAAGAACTCGGACAGCCGGTCGCTCCATTCCCCTTTCAGGACCGGATCGCTGGCGCCCCAGAGCACCCGCGTCGGGATCTCCAAGGGCGGCGAGGCGGGCGCCGGGTTGGTCATCGACCGGATGCGGATGTCGTTGAAACCGATATACCAGTCGAAACCACCCTGGACATTGCCCGGCCGCATGAAATTGTCGACCCAGGCCTCCAGGTCGTCGTCGAAGGCATGCGGATCGTGCGCCCAATGCGACAGGAAGTGCCTGAAATAGATCCGGCAGGTATCCCGGTTGTAGCCGACCAACTCCGCGGCAAAGGACTTCTGATGAAACGACTGGTACCAGATTTCCTTCAGGTGCCCCGGCTCGGCCCAACGCCCGCCGATCCCGGGATAGGGGCAATCGAAGAACAACAGCCCCGCGACCCGTTCCGGCCAGCGCCGGGCAAAGGCCTGGGCCGCGTAGGCACCAACATCGTGACAAACGACGCCGACCATCTCGAGGCCGAGCCCGTCCAGCAAAGCGGCTAGGTCCTCGGCCAAAACATCCGGGGTCGTCGGCGTCCGGTCATTGGCGTCCCGAAGCCGGGTTTGACCGAACTTCCGCAGATCCGGAGCGATCACATCGAATCCCTCAGCCAGGACCGGAAGATTCTTGCGCCACACTCCGGAAAACTCCGGCCAGCCGTGCAGCAGCACCAGCGGGTCGCCGCTTCCGGCGCGCAGATAGTGGATAGAGAGGGTTTTAGTGTCGATCGTCCGTGAGGCGATGGAAGTCATGGCGGATTCAGCTGAGTGGATTGGGGAGAAGCACACGCATGGTCGCCGAAATCGCCGCTCTCTTGCAACCGGCATCCAGCCGGGGGAAACTTCCAGCTGCACGGCAGCCAAGCCGTGAAGCGGGGTTGTCCTATGTCCATCGCGGAAGAAATCCACACGGCCCGACCAGCCATCTTCGGTCGCTTTCAGGGGGCCAATGCCTGGACCAGGTCCGCGCTGGAGCCTGGCCGGGGAACGATCGCTCTTTCAGCTGACTGCCTCGCCGAGATCCGGGCAACGGTCACGCTGCTCAGGGCAAACCCGCTGCCGGTGCTCACGCTCTCTCCCGGCGATGTCGAGATGCCGGCCTGCGCGGCGGCGATGGCGGCCGCGCGGCGCGAGCTCGACCAGGGTCTCGGCTTTGTCATCATCGACCGGCTGCCTCTGGAGGAACTGAATACCGAGGAAGCGACAGCGGTCTATTGGCTGCTCGCCCAAATGACCGGACGCCCGGTGGCGCAGAAATGGATGGACGGCCGGATGCTCTACTCGGTCACCGATCTCGGCAAGCCGTCCGGCAACGGCGTGCGGCCCGACGTTACCAATGAGGATCAGAGCTTCCACACCGACAATTCCTACAATCTCTGTCCGCCGGACCATGTCGGACTGCTGTGCCTGCATCCGGCCATGGAAGGCGGAATCAGCCGGGTGGTCAGCATGACCGCTGTCCACAATCGCATGGCGGAGGAGCATCCGGATCTGATCGGGCGGCTCTACGAGCCCTATTTCTTCGACCGTCAGCGCGAGCACGCCGATAAGGACGACGCCACGATCCATCGCCCGGTCCTGAGCGCCGAGGACGGCGCGCTTCGGGTCCGTGTCTCGCGCAACCTGATGTACCAAGGCTACCGACTTGCGGGAAAAGCGGTGGACCCAGACAGCGAGGCGTCACTCGCCGCATGGTTCTCGATCGTCGACGATCCCGCCATGTTCAAGGAGTTCTTTTTCGAGGCCGGGCAGATCCAATTCGTGAACAATCGGATCATGGGCCACAAGCGCACCCGCTTCACCGACTGGCCAGACAAGACCCGCAAGCGGCATCTGCTGCGAGTCTGGCTGCGCGAAAAAGGGCGGCATTTCTACAATGGGTGAGAGAAGCGCCAGGCGGTTCGCCAGACGGCCCGGCAAAACACAGCCCCATCGCGGAACAATCCACGACGGGGCCGGAGTTTTGTATCCGCAGTTGTCCCCTACCGGTTCTCGATCACCAGCTTGAGCAGGGCGTTGGTAAAGGCGACCGGCTGTTCGATGTTGGCGAGATGGGCGGCGTGCGGGATCAGCACAAGGCTGGCGCCGGGGATCGCGTCCGCTATTTCCTTGGCCTGGGCCGGAGTGGTGCCACTGTCCTGCTCACCACAGATCACCGTGGTCGGCTTCTTGATCGACGGATTGGTCGGGCGCATGTCCATCGCCATGATCGCCCGCCCGCAACCGATGAAGCCATCGACCGGGGTCGACAGGATCATGCCTCTGACCTTCTCCACCTCGTCTGGAATGCGCTGCTGACCCGGATGGGTGAACCAGCGATCGATGGTGCCATCGACCACGGCCTCCATGCCGCCCTCGCGGACCGTCTTGATCCGCTGCTCCCAGACATCCTTGGCCGGCATGAAGGCCGCCGTATCGGCCAGGGTCAGGGTCTTCACCCGGCCCGGATGGCGGGTCCCCAGCATCTGACCGACCATGCCACCCTTGGACAGGCCACAGAAATGGGCGCTGGCAACACCGAGGTGATCGAGCAGGCCGACCGCGTCATCCGCCAGTGTCTCCAGCGTATAGGCGCCCGCCGGCGCATCCGACTGACCATGGCCCCGGCTGTCGTAGCGGATCACCTTGAAGCCTTCCATCTCGAGCGGCTCGACCTGCAGATCCCACATCGTGAGATTGGAGGCGAGCGAGTTCGACATCAGGATCGGGGTGCCATCATTCGGTCCGGCGATTTCATAGTAAAGCTGGATGCCGTTGATTGACGCGTGCGGCATGGGTTTCTCCCGAAAGCTTGAGTGCCCTGGACGACGGCGATCAGATCGCCGCCGACCGTTTCTTGATATCGATGTTCAGGATCTGATCGTTCTCGGCATAGTCCACCGGGCAATCAATCAAATGGACGCCCGGCTCGTTCAGGGCCCGGTCGAGAATTCCCGGCAGTTCCGCCGCCGAATTGACCCGATGTCCGATCCCGCCGTAGGACTCCACGTACTTCACGAAGTCCGGGTTGCCGTATTGCAGACCCCAGTCGGCCAGACCCATATTCGCCTGCTTCCAGCGGATCATGCCGTAGGCGCTGTCGTTCAGAATCAGCACCGCGATGTTCATCTTCTCGCGGACCGCGGTCTCAAGCTCCTGACTGTTCATCATGAAGCCTCCGTCGCCGCAGATCGCCATGACCTTGCGGTCCGGATAGACTAGGCGCGCCGCCATCGCGGACGGCAACCCCGCGCCCATCGTCGCCAGCGCGTTGTCCAGCAACACCGTGTTCGGCTCGTGCGCCGGATAGTTGCGCGCGAACCAGATCTTGTAGACGCCGTTGTCCAGGCAGATCATCCCGTCGCTTGGCATCGCCTCGCGGATCTTGGATACCAGATGCTGCGGGTAGATCGGGAAGCGCATGTCGTCCTTGCCCTCGGCGATCTGGGCGTCGCCGTGGCGCTTGACCTCCATCATGCGGCTGAAATCCCAGCCACCCTCGTCCTTCTTGCGAACCCCGTTCTTCAGCTGCCAGATGGAGTTTCCGATGTCACCGATCACCTCCAGCTGCGGGAAATAAACCGGATCGACCTCGGCCGTGTTCATCGAGATATGGATCACCTCGGTACCGCCGCGCTGCATGAAGAAGGGCGGCTTTTCGATCACGTCATGGCCAACATTGATGATCAGGTCCGCCGCCTCGACGGCCCGATGCACATAATCGCCCGCCGACAACGCCGCGCAGCCCATGAACAGCGGATGCCGCTCGTCCACCACGCCCTTGCCGAGTTGGGTGGTCACGAAGGGGATGCCGGTCTTCTCAATGAACTTGGTCAGCATCTTCGAGGTCATCTTGCGGTTGCCGCCCGCCCCGATCACCAGGATCGGCGACTTGGCCGCGTGAATCTTCTCGAGCGCGCGGAAGATCGCCTTGTCCTCGGGGGCCGGACGGCGCACTGGATATGGCTTCAGCGGCTGCTCGTCGGTTTCTTCGTCGGCGATATCCTCCGGAAGCTCAATATGGACCGCGCCGGGCTTTTCCTGTTCAGCCAGCCGATACGCTTCGCGCACACGGCTCGGAATATTATCACCGGCGACGATCTGCACCGCGTATTTGGTGATCGGCCGCATCATGTCGACCACGTCGAGGATCTGGAAGCGGCCTTGTTTGGACTTTTTCACCGGTTTCTGGCCGGTAATCATCAGCATCGGCATGCCGCCGAGTTGCGCGTAAGCGGCGGCGGTGGTGAAGTTGGTGGCGCCCGGACCGAGGGTGGAGACACAAACACCGGTCTTGCCCGTCAGCCGGCCATAGACCGAGGCCATGAAGCCCGCGCCCTGTTCATGACGCGTCAGGATCAACCGAATTTTCTTCGACCTGGACAATGAATCCAGGAAATCCAAATTCTCTTCGCCAGGAATTCCGAAGATATACTCACAGCCTTCCGCCTCAAGGCATTCGATAAAAAGATCCGATGCTTTGGTCATGACTACCCCCTTGACCTTAAATGGACGCAACAATGTGCGTTTTCGACTCAAACAGGACCCGTCAATCGTCCTGAGAGCCCCCAATCCCCTCCACGGTAACACGCATCATGGCGCGTGACATAGTGACTGTCCGCTCGAACCGGCGTTTTCTGTGAAATCTCAAATCTGATCGGCTCGAGAAAACACCGTATTCATCATCACTCCCGCGATCCGCCGGTCGCGTTGACAGGGTTATAGTTGCCCGATCGCATTGCCTGAATTGTGTTGCGAAGCGGACACGGATGCCGCGTCACGGATGGGAGAACGCGCATGAGTCACAAGGGAAAAGTTGCGGTCGTAACCGGCGGCGGCGGGGGTTTCGGAACCGAGATCTCGAAACAACTCGCGGCCAGGGGGGCGAAGGTCGCCGTCGTCGATATCGCCGCCGACAACGCCCGGCGCGTGGCCTCGGAGATCGGGGACGCGGCGATAGCGCTTGAGGCTGATATCGGCAAGGCAGGCCCGGTTCGAGACGTGATCGCAGCCACCGTCAAGGCCTTCGGCGGCATCGACATCATCGTCAACAACGCCGGGCTCTCCTATCCGCCGGTCAAGGTGGTCGATATGGATGAGGACCTCTACGATCGGGTGTTCGACGCCAATGTAAAATCGATCTTTCATTTCACCAAATACGGGGTCCCGGAACTCGACAAGCGGGGCGGAGGCGCAATCGTCAACATCGCCTCGACCTCGGGCGTCCGACCGCGCGCGGGCAACACGGTCTATGCCACAAGCAAGGCCGCCGCCATTGCCTTCACCAAGGCCAGTGCGCTGGAACTCGCCCGGCAAAAGATCCGCGTCAACACGATCCTGCCGGTCGCCTCAATGACGCCGATGCTGACCGGCATGTTCGCCGCCGACGACGGCAGCCGCATCGCCGCGATGGAGGCGGGCATTCCGCTCGGCCGGCTCGGCCAGCCCAAGGATATCGCCGCCGGCGTGATGTTCCTGCTCTCCGACGAAGCGGAGTTCATTACCGGGGTCGCTCTGCCGGTCGACGGCGGCTGGACGGCGGGATAAGCCGGAAAAGACGGACGGACACTTCGAGGACAAGCATCATGACGGGAAAACTTGACGGCCAGCCGGCGATTGTAACCGGGGCCGGTTCCGGTATCGGACGGGCGACGGCGCTGAGATTCGTCGCCGAGGGCGCGGATGTTCTGGCCGCAGACCTGAACGAGGAGGGCGTAACGGAAACCGCGCGGCTCGCGGGCAATGGGCCGGGCCGCTGCATCGCCATGCGCGCCGACGTGGCCGAGGACACCGCCCCGACCGATATCGTCGCGCGCTGTATCGCTGAATTCGGAAGCCCGCGGATCCTGGTCAACAATGCCGGCATCGGCGGCGCGCGATCGGTGGACGCAACCGAGGATACGGATCTCGACCGCTTCCTCGACGTGAACATCCGCTCCCTGTTCCGCTGCGCGCGCGAGGGAGTTCGGGCGATGCGCGCCGCCGGCAAGGGCGGCTCCGTCGTCAACATCGCCTCGGTGTTCGGAATCATGGGGTTTCCCGGAAGCTCGATCTATTCCGCCTCCAAGGCGGCGGTGATCGGGCTGACCCAGAATATGGCCGCCGACTATGGTCCCTTCGGCATCCGGGTGAACGCGATCGCGCCGGGACTGATCCGCACCGGCATGACCAAAGGCCGCTTCGACGCCAATGACGCATTCTTCCTGGACGGCATGATCGGCCAGACCCCGCTCGGCCGCGCGGCCGAGCCGGCGGAAGTGGCGGCCGGGATCGCGTTCCTCTGCTCTGAAGACGCCTCCTTCATCACCGGCCACACCCTGGCCATCGACGGCGGCTGGTCAACGACGAAGTACCGCCCGTTTCCGGCATCAGGCTCCGAATGACGGCCGCGACGGCGGCCGGGCCAGCCAGATGACGGCCGCCGCCAGGATCGACAGCGCGGCAAAGACCTCAAGCGACAAGAGGTAGGTGCCGGTCCAGTCCCGCAACACCGCCGAGATCATCGGCCCCGCAGCCTGAGCCGTCACCTGGACCGACAGGACGACACCGCGAATGGCTCCGTAGCTGCGCCGGCCGAAAAAATCCGCCCAAGCCAGCGGAGGAATGGTGAGCAGCCCGCCGAGACCGAAGCCGAACACCACGACCGCGAGATAGGCCCCGGTGGCGTCCTCGACCCTGGTGATCAGACCGCAGCCCAAGGCCATGAGCAGCCCCGCCACCGACAGGGTCAGGCGCACACCGAGACGGCGCGTCACCAGACCATAGAGAAAGCCCGAAACTCCGGTCATCGCCGAGAACAGGCTGACCACCGTCGCCGCCACGGTCGGATCGAGGCCGCGCTGCAGAAGATGCGGCGCCTGGTGCAGGCTGACCCCGGCCTGAACCGGATAGGCAAGCGCGGTGAAGGCCAGCAAGGTCCAGAAAGCCGGGCTGCGCATCGCCTCAGCCCTGGTGAAGACCGGTTCCTCCGCCATCGCGCGCCGCGCGCCCTCGCCCGTCGGAGTCACGTCGCCGTCGGGCCGCATCCCCATATCCTCGGGCTTGCGGGCCATCAGCAGGAAGCTCGGCAGGAACCCGACAACCAGAACCGTCAGTCCGACCGCAATCCAACCGGACCGCCAGCCATCGCCATTGACCATCGCGAAATGCGCGATCAGCGGCATCGAGGTGAGACCCACCATCAGCGCCACCGTCACCATGGAATTGGCGATCGGGCGGCGGCGCACGAACCAGTTGTTCACCGCGCCATAGATCCCGAGATCAAAAGGCCCGGCGAAGTTCATCCGCGCGACGCAGAAGCAGAGATAGAACATGAGAAGCGAACCGGTCTGCGAGAGCAGCAAGGCCGCGATACCGGTGACGAGCACCGCCGCGCAAAGCATCGATCGGGCGCCGTGCCGGTCGACCAGCGGCCCCAACAACGGCGACGTGAACGCCGCCAGCACTCCGCCGAGCGCCACCGCGCCGGACATCTCGGACGATGACCAGCCGAATTCGGTGGTCATCGGCACCACGAAAATCGTCAGCGTCGCGACCGCCGGTCCTTGGCGGGCAAAGGCCGCGCAGGCCGCGCAGGCCAGAACCACCCAGCCATAAAAGAATGGCAGCCGGCGCGCGAGCATGATCTGAAGCTGATGCAAGACCGGTCCTTTGGCAGGCTGTTGAATAGCCACACAAGACCCTTCGAGACGCGCGCATCCGCGCGCTCCTCAGGGTGAGTGAAGTGAGTATGACGACTCACCCTGAGGAGCGCGCCAGCGCCGCCTGTCCTGGACTTGATCCAGGATCTCGAAGGGTCCTGTTCGACGGGGAGCGCGATAAGAGGCGCGCGGCGGCGCCCTCAGATCGCCAGATCCTTGGTGTTGTAGTCCCGAATCACCCGGTCGAAGACCGCCGGTGTCAGGCGGTATTCATCCTCCCGCCCGGCAAAGGGCCGGTAGGAGAAGGGCGTCTCGTCCGGATAGACTTTCGACCGGGCGTCGATCCCGACCTGGATCACCGCCGAGCGGTCATGGATGCGGGCTTCGTCATAGACCGTCTCCGACCCCATGGAGAGTGCCCCTTTCTGCCCCAATACCGAGGTCCGGCGGTGAAAACCGAAAGTGATCGAGATGCGCTGCTTGTCGGAAGTGTTGGCGAAGGAACCGTGCAGCATCTGCCGGTTGACCATGGTCACGTCGCCGGGCTGGCAGACCAGGGGCACCGCGCCGGGCAGAGTCTCCGCCCCGCCGTTTTCGGCGACCGCCTTCTTGATATCGATCCGCCCGGCCTTGTGACTGCCCGGAATCACCCAAAGGCAGTTCGCCGGCGTGGTCTCGTAGAGCTGAACCTGAAAATTGAAACCGTGGATGCCCATATCCCAGTTCGGACTGTTCCAGTGGGTCACTCCGTCCTGATGCCAGGCGACCGACCCGCCGAGCCCGGCCTGCTTGACGAAGATCGCGTCGTTGTAGGGCACGAAATCATCGCCATTGACCGAGGCCGCGATGGCCAACAGATGGGGATGGCCGTAGACCCGAAGGCCCGCCGGCATCTCCTGGCACATGCCGTACATCAGGAACACCACCTGCTCCGGCGCGCCGGAATCGGCGACCGGCTGGGTCATTTTCGACGGATGACGGCCGTTCAGCTTGTCGGTTCCGCCCCAGGGATCGCCCAGCGGCTTGGTGAAGGTGTAGGGCTCGCGCTTGTGGTCGCGGCCCAGCGCCGGACGGCCCTTGGCGTCAACCGCCGCGCCCGGATGGACCGGCGCCCGCTCCAGCATGTTCATCGCATCGGCCCGGAGCGCTTCAACCTCATCGGCATCGATGACGCCTTCGAAGATATAGTAACCATGCTCCCAATAGGCCTTCAGGATATCCGGATGCAGCTTGCCGTCAGCGCCGAGCCGGACCGGGCCGCGATTGCCAATTTCGGCGGCACGGCGCACGCCCTCGGCCTGATAGGCAGCCATGCCGGCGGCATGTTCGGATCGGGTCGGAGTCTTGGCGGGGGGTGAGAGCTCATTCATGACGGTCTCCCTTGCGCATGGCCGGATTGCGGACAACCGGCGCCGGGTCATCGGATCGGGTGAAAATTCAGGGCTGTAGGATACCATCGCGACCGTTGCGGCGGCAATGCGCAGATCCGGTGGTGGGCTAGCGTCATCCCAAATCTGATCGCGGAGCGCGCTCCTACTCCGCCGCCTTGCCGCGGTTGCCGACATGATCGGCGAGAATTCGCGCGACTTCGCCCGCGGTCTTGCCGAGCTTGCGGTCCTCGACGATCTCGGCGCCCAGCGGCGAGGCCTCGACCGCGGCATAGATGTTGGCCGCGCCGATGAACATCTCGCCAGGCAGACCGCCGTCCACATGGGTCTTGGAGATCTCCTCCATCTCGCCGACCCAGCGATAGGCCTTGGGGCACATGCTCGGCAGGCCGCTTTCCAGATGCTTGAGAAGGGTCTTCTGGCTGCTGGCGAGTTCCGCCAGGAATGCCTCCTCGACGCCTTCCAGGCGCGCGGTGACCATGGAGTGAATGCCGATCGCGGTGAGCCCCTTGGTCAGTGCCGCATAACACATCTTGATCGCCGAGGCGGCGCCGATGCTCTCACCCAGCACTCGGAACTCGAGGCCGGTTTCGTTCAGCACCTCCAACTCCTTCGCGCGCGGCCCGGACACATAGAGCCGGGGCGTGTAGCTGGAGCCGGGGCGCGGCGGTCCGCCGATGATCCCCCCGTCGATGAAGTCGAGCCCCGCCGCGTTCGCCACCGCCGCCGCCGCGCGGCCGGTCGCCGGCGCCACCGCGTTGAGATCGACGATCACCGGGCGCGTGCCGTGCTCGGGCGCGAGAGACGCCAAGGCCTCGACAAATTCCAGGGCGCGGTCGGGACGCATGATCGACAGGATCACATCGGCCTGCTCGAGCAGGGCCGACAGGGGGCCGATGTCCTCGATCCCCGCGGCCTTGGCGAGACCGCGGGTGCGCTCGGACCGTCCGTCGAGGGCGGCGACCACGCGGTATCCGCCTTCGGCGAGCTTGCGGCCAACCCCGTGGCCCATGTCTCCGGGTGATTGAATTGCAATGGTTTTGAACGGCATGAGAGGCGCTTCGGCTAAGGGACGGATCTAGCTCCACCCATTGTTGCAAGAACCAGGGCCCATCGCTAGAGTGCGGTCCCGATGGCGCCGGCGTCCGGCGTTCCCTTCCAGGGACGCGGGCCGGTGACCGGTTCAGCTCGAAGGCCGGGTGAAAAGGCCAGGATGCAAGCCCCGGCCACGCCCAAGAATTGGAGAGAGCCGTGCGCTATATCAGCACGCGCGGGGCGGCGCCCGAACTGGATTTCGATGATGTCCTGCTGGCCGGGCTCGCCCGCGACGGCGGCCTCTATGTACCCAAGGATTGGCCGCGCTTCTCGGCAGCCGAAATCCGGGACATGCGCGGCCTCGGATATGCCGATCTGGCGGTGCGCATCATGCGTCCCTTCATCGGCGGCACGACCAGCGATGCGGCGCTCTCGGCGCTTGTTCATGATGCCTACGCTGGTTTCGGCCACCCGGCCGTCGCTCCGCTCAAGCAGTTGGACGGTAATCTCTGGCTGATGGAGCTGTTCCACGGACCGACCCTGGCGTTCAAGGACTACGCCATGCAGGTCCTCGGGCGCATGTTCGACGCGGCGCTGACCCGGCGCAAGGAGCGGGTGACCATCGTCGGCGCCACGTCCGGCGACACCGGCTCGGCGGCGATCGAGGCCTGCCGGGGGCGCGAGGCGGTCGACATCTTCATCCTGTTTCCCAAGGGCCGGGTCTCGCCGGTCCAGCAACGCCAGATGACGACCGTCGATGCGGCGAACGTGCACGCGATCGCGCTGGAGGGCACGTTCGACGACTGCCAGGATATGGTGAAGGCGCTGTTCAATGATCTGGCGTTCCGCGACCGCCATCATCTTTCGGCGGTCAATTCGATCAACTGGGCCCGTCTCTTGCCGCAGATCGTCTATTATTTCTGGGCAGCGCTGGCGCTGGGCGCACCGGACCGCAGGGTCGCCTTCTCGGTGCCGACGGGCAATTTCGGCAACGTATTCTCCGGCTACGCCGCCCAGGCATTGGGGCTGCCGATCGAAAAGCTGGTGGTGGCGACCAATGCCAATGACATCCTGTCGCGCTTCTTCAATTCGGGAACCATGGAGATCAAGGGCGTGAAGCCGTCCCTCTCTCCCAGCATGGATATCCAAGTCTCAAGCAATTTCGAAAGACTGCTGTTCGACCTGCATGACCGCGACGGTCTGGTTACCAAGCGGGTGCTCGACGGGTTCCGGGAAAGCGGCCGCTTCGCGGTCTCGCAAGGAATGCTGAGCCGGGCCCATGAGGTGTTCCGCGCAACCGGCGTCGACGACACGGAAACCACGGCCCGCATCGCTAGGACCTTCACCGCGACCGGCGAGGTGACGGACCCGCACAGCGCCATCGGGATAGAGGCGGCGGTCCGCGCGCGCGCCGGGAAAACCCTGGCGCCAGATGTGCCGGTGATCTCCATAGCGACGGCGCATCCGGCGAAATTTCCCGACGCGGTCGTCGGCGCCATCGGCTCCCGTCCGGCCCTGCCGCCCAGGATGGCGGATCTCATGGACCGAGAGGAGCATTTCACGGTGCTGGCCAATGATTTCAAGACGGTCTCCGACTATATCGCCGGCCATGCGCGCGCCGGCGGAGCCGCCGCGTGAGCGCCGCTGACCCGGTGGCCGGGACCGGCCTGCGGATCACGACGCTCGGCAACGGGATCCGGGTGATCAGCGATCCGATCGCAACGGTGGAGAGCGTGTCGCTTGGCGCCTGGTTCGGTGTCGGCGCCCGCAACGAGGCGCCGGAGGTGAACGGTGTCGCGCATTTTCTCGAGCATATGGCCTTCAAGGGGACCGAGCGGCGGGGACCCGCCGATATTGCCGAGGAAATCGAGGCCGTCGGCGGCCATCTGAATGCCTATACCAGCCGCGAGCAGACCGCCTACTACGCCAAGGTCCTGAAGGAGGACGCCGGTCTCGCCGTCGACATTCTCGGTGACATTCTGAGGAACTCCACCTTCGCCGAGGCCGAAATCAGCCGCGAGCGCACGGTGATCCTGCAGGAGATCGGACAGGCGGCGGACACGCCCGACGACATCATATTCGACCTCTTTCAGGAAACCGCCTATCCGGAACAGGCGCTCGGGCGTCCGGTCCTGGGGCGCGCCGAGGTGGTCGGCAGGATGCCGCGCGAGGCCATCGTCGGCTTCGTCGACGCCAATTACGGCGGCGAGCAGATGATCTTTTCCGCCGCCGGCAATATCGAGCATGACGCGCTGGTGTCGAGCGTCGAGGCGGGCTTCGGCGCCCTGCCCCGGCGGGCGCCCGCTGCCGTCGAGCCGGCCCGCTATGCCGGTGGGGAATGGCGCGAGGAAAAGGATCTGGAGCAGGTGCATCTGGTCCTGGGCTTCGAGGGCACAACTTTTCACGACCCGGATTTTCACGCCCAGCAGGTGCTCTCGATGCTGCTCGGTGGCGGCATGTCCTCGCGGCTGTTCCAGGAGATCCGCGAGAAGCGCGGACTGGTCTATTCGATCTACTCGTTTTCCTCGGCTTATCAAGATACCGGCCTCTTGGGGATTTATGCCGGCACCGGCGAACAGCAATTGGCCGAACTTGTGCCGGTGGTTTGCGAGGAATTGATGAAACTTCCCGAAGCGGATCTCGAGGCCGAGGTGATCCGTTCGCGCGCGCAACTCAAATCCGGCCTTCTTATGAGCCGTGAGACCACCTCCAACCGTTGCGAGCAGGTCGCCCAGCACATGCTGGTTTACGGCCGCGTGATGCCGGTGGATGAGATCGTCGCCAAGGTCGATGCGGTGGATGCCGACGCGGTATGTCGCGTCGCGAAACGGCTGTTGCAGAGCAAACCGACCCTCACCGCCATCGGTCCGCTGTCCTGTCTTGAATCCTACGATGCGATCCGCCGCAGGTTGGCTTGAAATTTTCCGCAATCGGGAAATCGGATCAGGGGCCATCCGGATGCGGGATTGCCGGCGGACGGCGCCGAGTTGCGCATCGCGCTTGCGCGATCACCACCGCATTGTGCAAAATGTGGATAACTTTTCGTTGCGTGGATGACGCACCGTGGTCCTGACCTTTTTTCCTCCGGCGCGCGCCGAGCCCAAGATCACTCTGCCGAGACTGTATCTGCGACCGCCACATCGGGCGGATTGGGCCGATTGGGCGGAATTGCGGGGAGAAAGCCGCGAGTTTCTGGTGCCTTGGGAGCCGACCTGGCCGGACGATGCGTTGACCAAGGCGGCGTTCCGTCGCCGGCTCGCCCGCTATGCCGAGGATTGGAGCCGAGACCTCGGCTATTCCTTCTTCATCTTCCGGCGGGCCGATGACGCGATCGTCGGCGGCATAACCCTCTCCAATGTCCGCCGGGGCGTCGCTCAGAGCTGCTCCTTCGGCTATTGGATCGGCAAGCGCCATGCCCGA
Source organism: Alphaproteobacteria bacterium (assembly GCA_038116915.1). GTDB lineage: Bacteria > Pseudomonadota > Alphaproteobacteria > Thalassobaculales > Thalassobaculaceae > JADHLJ01. The sequence continues at coordinate 15,713 of JAYOEU010000028.1, read as the reverse complement.
AACGGCTACATGACCGAGGCGGTGCACGGCGCCTGCTCCTTCGCCTTCGACCAGCTCTCCCTGCACCGGGTCGAGGCGGCCTGCCTACCGATCAACGAGCCGAGCAAGGGCGTGTTGCGCAATTCCGGTTTCCGGTACGAGGGGCTTGCCAAGCGGTACCTTAAAATCAACGGCAAGTGGCGGGACCACATGCAATTCGCGCTGCTGCGCGAGGAGTTTTATCCGAACCTGTCCGACTGAGCTTAGGCTCACGGCTCGCTTGTCAAAGACAACAAGAATGCATCCGTCGCCCTGGCGAAAGGCAGGGCCTTGGTTCGATGATGCCGCATCTCTGACTCAACGTCTGGCTTACAGTGGACCTAGCCGATGCAAGGCCCTGCCTTTCGCCAGGGCGACGGCAGATTGTGATGACGAAACCTAGCGAAGCAGAAATCACGCGAAAGCAAAATCCGGATAGCCCGCTGCCGCCTGTTTCTCGATGATCCGCCGGTACCGCACCGCGCCCCCGTTATAGCCGAGCACTCGGGGCTCGCTCCGGCCCTCGACGTTGCGATTGACGCCGGTCTGCCAGGAGGGAACCTTCGAGGACAGCAAATTCGCCGAGGCCTGGTTGACCTTTTCAATCCAGGGACCGACCGCCTCGGGCCTCGGCTCGCAGCGCTTGAGGCCGTTCTCGCGCATGTGCCGGATAAGGCCGGTCTGCCAATCGACCACCTCCTCGATGTTACGTGGAATGTTGCCGCGCGCCGTATGCGGGCCGAGGATCGGGAACAAGTTGGGGTAACCCTCGATCTGCATTCCGTACAGCGTTCGCGGCATCGACTTCCATTCCTCGACCAGCCGCCGTCCGCCGACGCCGCGAAAATCGATCCGGTCATAGGGACCGGTGACCCCGTCGAAGCCCGTGGCATAGATCAGGGCGTCAAACTCGTAGTCCTGGCCGCTGGTCCTGATCCCCTCAGGCGTGATGCGTTCTATCGGGGTCGCGTTGATGTCAACCAGCAGCACATTGTCGCGGTTATAGGCTTCGTAATAACCGCTTTCCAAGGGCAGCCGCCGGGTCCCGAAGCCATGGGTCTTGGGCGTCAGAAGATCGGCGACCTTGGGGTCCTTCACCCGCTCGCGGATCTTCCTGGTGGCGAACTCGGTCATCAGCGCGTTGGCGCGCTCGTCGGTCAGGACATCCTTGAAATTGCCGATCCAGATGCCGAATCCGGGCTCGGAATAAAGCTTCTCCCAAAACGCCTCGCGCTCCGCCGGCGAAACCTCGAGCGCGCTTCGCGGGTCCGGGTTGTGGATGAAGCAGGCGACGGTCTCGCGGCACCGCTCATAGATTTGCGGAAAGCTCGCCTTGATCTTTTTCTGCTCCTCCTCGGTGATCGGAGCGTTGTGCAGCGGCGCCGCCCAATTCGGCGTGCGCTGAAAGACCGTCAGGTGCGCAACTTCCCTGGCGATGGTCTGAATGATCTGGATCGCGGTGGCACCCGTGCCGATGATGCCGACCCGCTTGCCGGTGAAGTCGACGCCCTCCTTGGGCCAACGCGCCGGGTGATAGGCCGGGCCCGTGAAATCGTTCACGCCCGGAATGTTCGGCATGGTGAAAGCCGAAAGCGGTCCCATCGCGGTGATCAGAAGCGGCGCGGTGATCTGCTCGCCGCTTTCCAAAGTGATGGTCCAGGTGCTTTCCGCATCGTTGAAATGCGCCGCGGTCATACGGCTGTTGAACTGGATGTCGCGGCGGAAATCGAATTTGTCGGCGACGAAATTGAGATAACGCAAGGTGTCGGGCTGGGCCGAGAAATGCTCCGGCCAACTCCACTCGCGCAGCACCTCATCGGAGAAGGAATAGCCGTAGGACCAGCTCTCGGAGTCGAAGCGCGCGCCTGGATACCGGCACCAGTACCAGGTACCGCCGACATCGGTGCCGGCCTCGAAGACCCGAACCCGCATCCCGAGCTCGCGCAGCCGGTGGAGCTGGTACATCCCGGCGACCCCGGCGCCGATGATAATAGCGTCGAGATCCGCGTTTGGATGCGTGTCGGCAAATGCGATGCCCATGAATGGATCCTGATCTGGGAACGGAATGATTGGCTGAGCCAGTCTGTACAAATCCCGGACGCGCCGCATCAAGCCTTACAAGCAGTTATTCTTGCCCGAAGCGGTCTGAAATCGCCCTCGTGCTTGACAGTTTGGTATCGCTCTCCTAAGACCGGGCGACCCTCGCGAGGGATTCTATTCCACAGCAGATCGTTGGAGTCGCCATGAAGGTGCTCGTGCCCGTGAAACGGGTCATCGACTACAACGTCAAGGTCCGCGTCAAGGCCGACCAGACGGGTGTCGAACTGGCCAATGTCAAGATGTCCATGAACCCGTTCGACGAGATCTCCGTCGAGGAGGCGATCCGCCTCCGCGAGGCTGGCAAGGCCGAGGAGGTGATCGCGGTTTCGATCGGCGTCCAGCAGTGCCAGGAGACGATCCGCACCGCGCTGGCCATGGGCGCGGATCGCGGTATCCATATCCTGCATGACGGGGATGTCGAGCCGCTGGCCGTCGCCAAGATGCTGAAAGCGATCGCCGAGAAGGAAGGCCCGTCCGTCATCATCGTTGGCAAGCAGGCGATCGACGACGACTGCAACCAGACCGGCCAGATGCTGGCGGCGCTGCTGGGTTGGGGCCAGGCGACCTTCATCTCCAAACTGGAGATCGGGGACAGCGACCTGAAGGCGACCCGAGAGGTCGATGGCGGGCTTGAGACCATCACGCTGAAGCTGCCGGCGGTGCTGACCACCGACCTGCGTCTCAACGAGCCGCGCTATGCGTCGCTGCCGAACATCATGAAGGCCAAGAAGAAGCCGATCGACCAGATGTCTCCGGCGGATCTCGGGGTCGATCCGAGCCCGCGCCTGCAGACCCTGAAGGTCGTCGAGCCGCCGAAGCGCGAGGCCGGCGTCAAGGTCGAGGACGTCGCCGATCTGGTGAACAAACTGCGTAATGTCGCGAAGGTGATCTGACGATGGCTACGCTGATCGTTGCCGAACACGATAATTCGGACCTCAAGCCCGCCACCCTGAATGCCGTGGCCGCTGCCGCGGCGATCGGCGGCGACATGGCTCTCCTGGTCGCCGGAAGCGGATGTGGCGCGGTCGCCGAGCAGGCCGCCAAGGTTGCCGGCATTTCCAAGGTTCTGCTCGCCGATTCTCCGGAATATGCGAACGGGCTTGCCGAGAACGTCGCCAATCTCGTGGTGGCGCTGGCAGACGGGTACAGCCACGTTTTGGCGCCGGCCACCACCGAGGGTAAAAACGTCATGCCCCGGGCGGCCGCCCTGCTCGACGTCCAGCAGATCTCCGAGATCTCGGATGTCGTCGACGCCGATACGTTCGTGCGCCCGATCTATGCCGGCAACGCCATGGCGACGGTGAAATCCTCGGATGCGGTCAAGGTGATCACCGTGCGCACCACGGCTTTCGAGGCGGTCGCCGCCGAAGGCGGCTCGGCCAGCGTCGAGACCGTGGGTGGCAAGGGCGATTCCGGCCTTTCGAGCTATGTAGGCTCGGAGCTCAGCTCGTCCGAGCGTCCGGAACTGACCTCGGCCCGGATCGTCATTTCCGGTGGTCGCGGCATGCAGTCCGGTGACAATTTCCCGATGATCGAGAAGGTCGCCGACCGGCTCGGCGCCGCGGTAGGCGCTTCCCGCGCCGCCGTCGATGCGGGCTATGTGCCGAACGATTATCAGGTCGGTCAGACCGGCAAGGTGGTGGCGCCGGATCTTTATATCGCCGTCGGCATCTCCGGCGCGATCCAGCATCTCGCCGGCATGAAGGACAGCAAGGTCATCGTCGCGATCAACAAGGACGAGGAAGCGCCGATCTTCCAGGTCGCCGATTTCGGGCTTGTCGCGGATCTGTTCAAGGCGGTGCCGGAGCTCGACGAAGAACTGGCCAAGCAGGGCTTTGGTTCCTGATATAGGGGTCGGCGGCAGTCATCTGCGACGGACCGCCGGCGGGAGCGCGAGACAATGATCCAGCGTATCGGCATCATCGGCGCCGGACAGATGGGCTCCGGCATTGCACATGTCTGTGCGCTCGCCGGCCTCGACGTGCAGCTTTGTGACGTCCAGGACACCGCCCTGACGGATGCGCTGGCGACGATAGAGCGGAATCTTTCGCGCCAGGCCAGCCGGGGCAAGATCACCGATGCCGATGTCTCCGCCGCGCTTGCCCGGATTGCCACCAGCCGGGATTTCGCGGCCTTCGCTAAGTCCGACCTCGTCATCGAGGCCGCGACCGAGAACGAGGAGATCAAGCGCGACATTTTGAAGGCCTTGGTACCCAACCTCTCAGACAAGGCGCTGATCGCGACCAACACCTCGTCGATTTCCATCACCCGTCTGGCGGCGGTCACGGACCGGCCGGGCAGGTTCATCGGCATGCATTTCATGAATCCGGTGCCGGTAATGCAGTTGGTGGAGCTGATCCGCGGCATCGCGACCGAGCAGGAAACCTTCACGGCGGTAAAGGACCTTGCCGAAAAGCTGGGCAAGACGGTCTCGGTCGCCGAAGACTTTCCCGCCTTCATCGTCAATCGGATCCTGCTGCCGATGATCAACGAGGCGGTCTATACCCTCTATGAGGGCGTCGGCGGCGTACATTCGATCGACACCGCCATGCGGCTTGGCGCCAACCATCCGATGGGGCCTCTGCAACTGGCGGATTTCATCGGTCTTGATACCTGCCTCGCGGTCATGCATGTGCTGTATGACGGGCTGGCGGACTCGAAATACCGGCCCTGCCCGCTGCTGGTGAAATACGTCGAGGCCGGCTGGCTCGGCCGCAAGACCGGGCGCGGCTTCTACGACTATTCCGGGGACGAGCCGGTCCCGACGCGCTAGGATCCGGACTTATTGGGGACGGTCCCCGCGGCGGCGATTCTGCGTTCAACCTCCACGGATGAGAGTGCCGCGACCTTTCGCAGATCCTGAAGGCGATCGATCATCAGTTTGGATAACTCGGCCCCGGCGGTGGCCATCGCCGTACCGTTCTTCGTAAGCATGTCTTTGACCAATATGTCATTCGGCTTCAATTCGTCGAAGCAAACGGATTTGATCTCATAGCCGGGCCGGGAAGCCTGCCCGGCATCGCTCGGCGGTGGTGCGGAAACCGAGGATCCGGTGTCGTCGATCGGAATGATCTCCGGCACGTCCGTTCCCCAATAGTGACCGGCTTCCCGAAGTTTCCACTCGCGGCCCAGCGCGCGGGCAAGCTTGGAGATCAGCTCCGCCTTGCTGACGGGTTTCAGCAGGAAGCCCTGGCAATCCAACTCACCACAACTGCGCACAACCGACATGTCGTTCAGGCTGGTCAGCATGACGACCGGCAACAACGACCGGACACCATTGATGCCGGTCCGGATCGCCTTCAAGGTCTGAAGTCCGTTCAGATCCGGCATGTTGATATCCAGAACCACGATATCCACGTGCTTTTCGGACAGGAGCTCAAGGGCGGCGCTTCCGGTTTCGGCTTCAAGGATCACCATGCCGTTCACGGCGGAAAGCATGCCTCTGACGATCGAACGCACGAACCGCTGATCGTCGACCAGCAAAACCGTTTTCCGGGCGAGTATCGCCTGTTCCCGCTCCAGCGACGAAGCGTCCACTACGTGCCCTCCCCCGCCGGGGTTTTCGCGCTGTCCAGCCAATTCCGGGCGAAAGCAAGCACCTGTCCGACATCGCCCGCCACCTGGTCCGGCAGTGGCCCGAGAGCGGAAAGATCGCCGGAAAACGCTTTTTTCTCAAGCTCATAGGCTCGCTCGCCAGCACCGCCCGCGCCAATCATGTTGCAGGCGCCTTTCAACCGGTGGGCACAATCACGGATTTTTTCCGGATCTTGCGCGCTGGTGGCCTCGGCCAAGGTCTTGAGGTCCTCCGGCGTGGTTTCAAGGAACTCCTCGAAGGCGAAGCGCCAAACCGCGGGGTCGTCCCCCAACAATTCCGCCAAAGCAGACATATCAACGGGGCCTTCCGGGTCGGAATCCGAGGATGATCCCACCTCGGCGCCATCGCTCTCGGTGATACGGTCAGCGCTCGCCGCCGCCGTCACCGGCATGACCGGCGGGCCTATCCATTTCTCCAACAACACCGCCAGGTCCTTGCGCAAGAGCGGTTTGATCAACACGTCGTCGGCACCGGCCTGCCGGCACTGTTCGAACTCTCCCGCCAGGATCGAGGCGGTAACCGCGACGACCGGCAAGCGGCCCGTCCCGCGAGACGCCTCGTCCGCGCGCACGCGCCGGGTCAACTCCAGCCCATCGAGTTCCGGCATGTGCAAATCGGTGACCAGCATGCCGTATGCGGTTTCGGCCAACCGTTCCCACGCCTTTCCGCCGTCTTCCACCAAATCCACCGGATAGCCGAGGCTTTCGATGTGGCGGCGCAAAACCTCGCGATTGACCGGATGGTCGTCGGCAACAAGCACAAGCTTGCGCGCGGACAGCGCGTCCTCTCGAGACATCAAGGGGTGACTTATGGCGTCGCCATCCAGACGCGGCCGGAAAGCCTCGGCATCAAAGCCGAGAGCGTCCGCCGCCGCGGCCGCGACGGCGTTGCGGTGCAGCCAACTCGGCACTCCCGTCCCCGGTGCCATGACCAGACGGAGAAGCGGAACCGCATGGGGAGGCGTGTCCGCATCATTCAACCAGATCAGCAGATCAGCGGCATCGATTGAACCCGCCGGCGCGGCTCCCGGCAGATTCGTCAACACCGCTTCGGTGGTCGCTGCACTCCCTCCGCCGACGAACACGCGCAATCCCTCGAAGCAAGTCGAGGGCGGAGCGGTGATCGGCAAATCGTCAAGCCGATCCATCGGCAGTTCCAACGTAAAGGTCGATCCCGATCCCGGCGTGCTTTCGACCGCAATCGTCCCACCCATCATGTCCGCGAGCGTCTTGCAGATCGACAACCCCAACCCGGTGCCGCCGAAACGGCGGGTGGTGGACTCATCGGCCTGGGTGAAGGGTTTGAACAACCGGTCGATCGCGGCGGCGTCCATGCCGATGCCTGTGTCGCGGACAACAAAGCGCAGGATATCGGCGGCGCCCGGACCGGCACGCCGGTCAACGGATAGTCCGACCTCGCCATCCTCCGCGAATTTCACCGCATTGCTTGCAAAATTGAAGAGCACCTGGCGCAACCGCGTCGGATCCGTGCGATACGCGGATCGGATCGTTGGATCAATGGCGAGGTGAAGCGTCACCCCGCGCTCCTCCGCCACCGATGCCATCGAGTGCGCCACCTGCTCAAGCACTTCCGTGACATCCACGTCGAGGACTTCCAGGTCAAGGCGCCCGGCCTCGATTTTCGAGAAATCGAGGATGTCGTTGATGATGGTGATCAGGCTTTCAGCGGAATTGGTGACCGTGCGCAGCAACCAGGATTGGTCGGCGTTCAACCGGGACAATCCCAACTGTTCGAGCATACCGAGGATCCCGGTCATCGGAGTGCGGATTTCATGGCTCATCCGGGCGAAGAACCGGGAGCGGGCCTCCATCGCCTCCTCAACCCTGCGGTTGGCGGTCTGGAGTTCGGCATTCTTGGCCCACGTGGACAGCGCGAAGGCGATGCTCCGTTCAATGACCAGGATGACCAATAGACCTAACGCGGCGATCAGTCCGACCCGAAAAATCGACGACCAGAAGATGACATCCAGTTCGGCCAGGGGGCTCAACACGTTTACCCATAACGGCTCGCCGGAAACCTGTCGCATCATCGCGGCGTGTGGTACGCCATTGGAATCAAGATACAGCGCCGCTCCGCCCTGTTCAGCGCGGCTGAACGGCAACACCGTAACCGGCCGTTGCCCGTACCGGAACAGGCGGTCGGCTTCGGACAGTCCGTGAAACGGCGCGTCCTCGGCAGCCGCGACCAGAAGATCCGCCTCCCGGGTGATGACGGATACGCCGGCATCGTCGGTGACGAATATACGATGCTGATTGTTGGTAAGCGGCGGCGCTATCCGCAGAGCCGCCTACTCCAACACGAGCACGCCGATCACATCGCCGTCAATCTCGATCGAGGCCGCGAACCGGTAACCAGGGATATTTTCGGCATCGATATGGAAGCCGTCCGCGGCCCCGGTGATGCTTGCGGTCGCGTGCAGGCGATCGCCCGACAGGACCGAGCCGATGTCATTCTCGCCTCTTGTCCAACGGCTGCTGGCGATTACCTCTCCGGATCTGTGCAGGAGTTGAATACGGCGCAGGCCGAGATCCTCCGCCGTTGCCGCCAGCATCTCGTTCACTTCGAAGATGTCCGCGCGGCCAAGCAGTTCGGCCTGCCGGCGGAGTTTCGCGGCCTCGTCCGGCGGCGGTTCCTGGTAGCCCACGAACGGAATGGTCGCGCGGATCTGCTCCGAACGGGTGAGGATCCTCGCGAGGCTGCGAAGCCGGGCGAATTCCCGGCCAATCCCCGAGGCAACTGTGTCCGCCAACAAACTGGCTTGCCGCCGCTCCTCATTCATGCGGTTGTCCAGAGCCTGCTGGACATGCCGGGAGCCGAACACCCCGGCAGAGATCAGCCAGACAGCGACACAACTCAGAATGATCATCACGCGCCGCTTCGACATGCCCTGCCTTTCCTGGCCTTTCCCGTTTCAACCCGCATCAAAGGCCCGACATGCCGGAGCTGCCGCGCTATCCCTATCGGCCGGAGCCAGCCTACACTATGGTGTTTGCCACGCGACCGGGCGACGAGGACAGCCATGATACCGAGTTCCCTGATTGAATCGACAGCCCACGAACTGATGACCCGGGCCGGAATCGATATTCCCGAGGACTATCTTGCCGGCATCGAGGCGATGGCGGCGGACGAGGAAGGGGATCTGTCGTCGTTCGTGCTACGCGCGATGCTCGAGAACTACCAGGCCGCGCGCGAGGATCGCCGTCCCATGTGCGCCGATACCGGGGTGCCGCGCTACTATGTGAAATCCGGCAACGAAGCGCGGATCGATGGTGGTTACGTTGCGCTTGAAAAGGCCTTGCGCTCGGCAACCGCAAGGGCCACCCGCGATATTCCGCTGCGTCCTAACCGTGTCCACCCGCTGTGGCGCACCGATCACGACAACAATGTCGGCATCAACGCCCCGGAGATCGAGTATTCCTTCGAGCCCTATGCGGACTGGATCGAGGTCACCACCGTTCATAAGGGCGGGCTGTTCGGCACCGACTACCGGATGCTGTTTCCCGGAGACGGCATCGACGGGATCAAACGTTTCTTTCTCGACGGCATGATCGCGTTCGGCAAGCGCGGCCTCGCCTGTCAGCCGGCGATTGTCGGCATCGGTCTCGGCGGCTCCAAGGACACCTCAATGGTCCTCGGCAAGCAGGCTGCGTGTCTGCGCATCGTCGGCGACCGCAACCCGGATCCCAAGATCGCCGAGCTTGAGCTGGAACTGCAACAGCTCGGCAATTCGATCGGCATGGGCGCGATGGGTTTCGTCGGCAAATCCATGGTGGTGGATTGCCATATCGAGGTCGGCTACACCCACACCGGCGGCATGCCCATGAGCCTGCATGCCTTCTGTCTTTCCTCGCGCCGGGCGACGGCGCGGATTCACGCGGACGGGCGGGTCGAACACCGCACCGACCCGCAATGGTTCACCCCCTACATGCGCCGGGAGACGGTCGAATGGACGCCAGAGGCGGCAAACTCAAGGAAGTCCGCCTGACCACGCCGGTCACGCGGGAACAACTGCAAACGCTGGAAATCGGCAACGTCGTCTATATCGACGGCGTCATCTATACGGCGAGAGAGAGTGTCTACAAGAAAGTCATCGCCGACGGCGCCACGCCGCCGGAGGACTTCTCGAGCCTCGGGAACGTGAATTTCCACTGCTCGCCCGCCGCGACGGTGGAGGCGGACGGGACCCTGAAGGTCGGCGCGGTCACGGCGACGGCGAGCTTCCGCTTCTCGAAATGGATGGCCGACTGGTTCCGGATCTCCGGCGCCAAGGTCATCGTCGGCAAGGGTGGCATGTCGGAGGAGGACTACCGCACGCTCTTCGTTCCCGCCGGCGCCGTCTACCTCACCACCGTCGGCTACGGCACCGGCGCGCTGCTCGGCCGCGGAATCAAACGGGTGCGCGCCGCGCATTGGCTGGACGAGGTCGGCATCGCCCAGGCCATGTGGGTTCTCGAGGTCGAGCGCTTCGGCCCGCTTCTGGTGGAAAGCGATCTTGCCGGAAATTCCCTGTTCGAGGCCAACAACCGGGACGTCAACGCCGGCATCGAAAAGCTCTATGAAGGGCTCAAGCCGCCAAGCCTGTCGCGTTACGGCGAGACCAACGACCGCGGCAAGGAGTTGATCTGAGGCCGAGACGATCCGTCAG
>JAYOEU010000028.1:0-5234 GCA_038116915.1 Alphaproteobacteria bacterium | reverse complement strand
GATCCGTCAGGCACCGGCTTCCTAACTGTTCCCGTCGCCCTGGCGTAAGGCAGGGCCAAGCTTCGATGTGGCGGCGCGGCTGATCTGCATCCAATCCAACCGTTTAATACATCGTATCGGGCAACGGGCGGCACTATCAGTGCTCGGCCCTGCCTTTCGCCAGGGCGACGGCCAAGAAAAGCGACATCACCAAAGATCACCTCACACCGGCAAGTGGCCGGCCTTGACCCAGAGCAGCGCGCCCTTTTCGGTCCAGGGAGCATGGGTGCTGCCGGCGGGCATGCGGACCCAGGTGCCCTTGGGGTAGACGCCGTATTCATCCGCCAGCTCGCCCTCCAGGACGAAGACCTCCTCGCCGGCGGGATGGCCATGCAACGCCACCTGGCAGCCCGGCAGGGCGCGGGCCATGGTGACGCGCTCGCCATGGCCTTCGAACAGGACCAGCCGTTTGATGCCGGGATTGTCGGTATCCTGGAACGCGGTGCTGGCGGTATCGACGCGGACGGTCTGCTGATCCTCATTTTTCATCTGGCGCAGCTTCACCAGGATCGTGCAGCCGTCCTTGCTGTAGGGTGTGTGGCTCGATCCCGGCGGGTTGCGCACATAGGTTCCCGGGCCATAGTCGCCATGCTCGTCCGAGAAGACTCCTTCGAGCACCAGAAATTCCTCGCCGGCGCCATGGCTATGAGCGGAAAAATGGCTGTTTGGAGCGTACCGCACGATCGAGGTCGCGCGCGCAACTTCCCCTCCCTCGCGGTCCAGCATGCGGCGCTGAACGCCCGCAAGGGGCGAGTCCACCCAGTCCATGTCCTCGGTCATGGCAACCGCGCGCTTGCTGAGATCGGCGTTTATCTTCATGGCAGAGCTCCCCGTGGCACCCCTTCAATGTGGCGGGATTCGGCCACGGATCAAGCGGAATTGACGCCGGAGCCGGCAACTCTATAGTGCCGCCTGCGAAAGGATCTCCGCCTCGTGGCCTCTCCAACTTTCGACGTTTCCAACCCGCGTGACCGGGTGACGGGACTGATTTGCGCGGTGCTGTGCTCGATCGGGCTCGGCCTCGCGGTGGCGTTCGGGCGGGTCGCCTTCGATGGCGGGACCACGCCGCTCATGGTGGCGCTGTGCCGCTCGGGGTTTTCCATCGGTCTCATGGCCGCGCTCTGCGCGGTGACCGGACAGTCGCTGCGTCCGCCCAAAGGCTCCTGGCCGCACCTGTTGTTCCTCGGCCTGCTGTTCGCGCACATGGCGTTCGGCAATATCGGCTCGACCAAGTACATCCCGGTCGGCCTCGCGGCGCTGCTGTTCTTCGTCTATCCGCCGGTGGTGGCGCTGATCAACGCGGCGCTGGACCGCCGGCCGCCGAGGCCGTTGAAGGTCATCGCGATCCTGACCGCCTTTGCCGGCCTCGCCGTGATGCTCGGCGTCGGGTTCGGCGATCTCGATATCCGCGGCGTGATCATCGGCCTGACAGCCGGGATTGCCTGCGCCGTCAACATGGTCTGGCTGAGCCGCAAGGCCACCGGGCTCCACCCCTTCGTGATCGTCTTCTATCAGTCCTGCGTCGCCTCAATCGTCATGCTGGTCCTGGCGGTACAGCTTGACGAATTGCGGCTTCCCGACGTGACCAGCGGTTGGTGGGGTCTGTGGCTGGTCGTGCTGCTGCAGTCCTGTTCGATCCCGTTGTTCTATTTCGCGATCCGCCGGATCGGCACCGAACGCACGGCAATGCTGAACAACCTGCAACCGGTCGCCAGCATCTTCGGCGCGATCTTTCTGTTCCAGGAGTTTCTTACCGTCGAACGCCTCATGGGGGCGGCGATGGTTCTCGGCGGCATCCTGCTGATGCAATGGAGCGACAGCCGTGCCAAGCGCTGACTCGCCGAAGCCGCGGCCTCCAGGTTAGCGGTAAGCAAGACCCTTCGAGACGGGCGCCAGAGCGCCCTCCTCGGGGTGAGCAAAACGATATGAAGACTCACCCTGAGGAGGCGTGTTAGCGCCGTCTCGAAGGGTCTTGTCGGACACCTCTTTGTTCGCCCCGACGCGCGATGCCCTCAGAATGCCGGCTTCGTCGGGAACGGCGTCAACTGAAGCTCATGCGTCCAGCAGGAGCGGTCCTGGGTGTGCAGATAGTAAAACGCCTCGGCGATCTTGACCGGATTGATCACGATATCGGGGTTGTCCTGGGCTTTCTTCAGGGCCCGGGCGCCCGGCGCGTCGATCAGGCCGTCGATCACCACATTGGCCACATGGATACCAAACTCGGAATACTCCTCGGTCAGGACCTGGGCCAAGGTCCGCATCATCACACGCGGATAGTAAAGCGACTCGCCGGTATAGCGCTTCTGGCCGCGCAAGGATTTGTTGTTGTTGGAGAAAAAGAACGAGCCGTGGCCGTTCTCGCGCATCTTGGGGAGCACCTGCTTGGCCACCAGGAACGGCCCTCGGCAGGAAACGTGCTGGGCGGTGTCGAAGATCTCCAGCGGGATATGTTCCAGCAGTTCCTTCTCCGGCGGCAATTCCCGACCGTCGTTATAACCGGCGTTGTAGATCAGAACCTCGGGATCTCCGGCCTCGGCGCGGATGGTCTTGAAGGCGGCCGCGATCGAGGTGTCGCTGGACAGATCCAGTTCGACGATCATGCATTCGCCGCCCTGCTCGCGGATCGCCCGGGCCAGGGGTTGTGCGTTGGCTTCGGACCGGCTGGTGAGCACGGTGAAGAAACCTTCCGCCGCGAATTTCTGCGAGATCGCCCCGCCGACGCCCCAACGCTTGCCGACCTCCATGCGGCTGTCGTCCACGGATTGGCCGTGGATCAGTTTGGTCTGCTTGCCGTCCGCCTGCCATTTCGAGGTGGCGCCGATGACAACAGCGACATCCCTGCCATTCTTGTTCTGCATGTTCCCTGTCCTCCCGATCCAAAGCCGTCACAGCGCCGGTTCAGCCGCGGTCCCAGCCCCACCAGTCGCAAATCGCCCGTCCCATGACCAGCGGCTTGTCCGCCTCGCTCAGCCACGGCAACTCCTTGGTAAACATCTCGACGCACTGGCGCCATGGGCACGGCATCTTGGTGATGTCGGTACCCCAGAACATCCGGCGCGGCCCGAAGGCGTCGAAGATCTGCTTCAGATAGCCCTGCATGATGGGAAAGGGATAAGCCTCGCCGGAATATCCCGGCGCGCCGGTCGCCTTGACCGCCACATTGGGCAGGGCCGCCAGTTTCAGCAGTTCCGGCATGTGCACCATCGCCTCGTGATCCTTCAGCGTGGTCAGACCGCCTCGGCCTCCGAGATGATCAATGGTCAGGCGCAGGCCCGGATGACGGCGCGCGACATCGCCGAGCACGGCCAGCGAGTCGGTCGCCAGACACGAGACCGGCACCCCCGCCTCTTCCGCCGCGTCCCACAGCCATTCAAGCTCGCCGGCATGCAGGCGCTGCTTTTCGGGATCGTGCAGGAACACGTACCGCAAGCCGAGCATGCCCGGCTGATCCCGCCAGGTTGCGATCCTGGGGCGCGAGACGGCCTCGTCCAAGGGCAACGAGCCGAGAATGGCGAACCGGCCCGGATAGTCCCGGCAGGCCTGGAACGCCATTTCGGTCGAGTTCGGATCCCAATGCGGCGGGTGGATCACCGCCGCGTCGACCCCGCCCTCGTCCATCAGCGCGATGGCCTCGGCGGGCGTGAAGTGCGTCACCTGACGATGCGACAGGTTGCTCGGCAGACCGGTGCCCCAGGTATGAATCTGAGCGTCGACGATTTGCATCCCGTTTCCTCTCGCAAGCGCCGTGGGCTGGTTGCCGGATCATACCGCGAAATGCCGGTCCGTTTGGCATCCCGCCGGAACCAACGTCGGATATTATCTTCAATGCGATGGCGCCGCTCTCGCCCGGCGTGGGGACGGGTGTTACGCTCGCGCCATGCATTTCGGAATTTTCATGGAATTCGGGGTTCGCCCCGGCGGAACCCACGCCGACGCCTTTCGCGAGGGACTGGCCCTGGTGGATGCGGCGGAAGCCTGGGGCCTCGACAGTGCCTGGCTTGCCGAGTTCCATTTCTCGCCCGACCGCTCCGTCCTGTCCTCGCCGATCACGGTGGCCGCCGCCATCGCGGCGCGCACCCGGAAGATCCGGATCGGCATGGCGGTCTATGTTTTGCCGCTGAACAATCCGCTACGCATCGCCGAGGAAGCCGCCACCGTGGATCAATTGAGCGGTGGACGCTTGGATTTCGGGATCGGCCGCAGCGGTTTCGTGCGCTCCTACAACGTCTTCGACATCGACTATGGTGAAAGCCAGGGCCGTTTCGAGGAATCAGTGGAGATTCTGCGCCGCGCCTGGTCGGGCGAGAAGTTCTCCTATGACGGAAAATTCTACAAGGTCAACGACGCCCTGGTGATCCCGCAACCGATCCAGCGACCGACCCCGCCGATGCGCATGGCCGCATCCTCGCCCGCAACCTTCAGGACCGTTGCCGAACAGGGGCTGCCGCTGTTCGTCGGTTTGCGCGGCGACGGTCTCGCCGAGCTGGTCGACAACATCAAGGTCTATCGCGAGACCTGGAAGGCGCATGGTCATCCCGGCGAGAGCAGCGTGTTTCTGCGGGTCCCGGTCTTCGCCGCCGACACGGAAAAAGCGGCGTATGAGGAGCCCAGAGCCAACATAACCTATTATTTTGAGCGGCAGGCCGCGATTGTCAGGGCCGGCGCTCCGAAGGGCGGCAACGCGGAGCGCGCCAATACCGCGGCCAAGCTCTCGGCGCTCTCCTACGAAGACATTCTGCGCGACAGGGTGGCCTTCGGCTCAGCCGGACAATTGATCGACCGGATTTCCGAATGGCGCGACATTCTGGGCATCGACGGAATTACCGCCGAACTGAACGCCGGCAACGGCTTGAGCGAAGAGCAGGTAACCAACAGCTTGCGGATTATCACCCACGACGTCATGCCTGCGTTCCGAGAGGAAAAAGCATAAAATGACGCCGAAACCGCAGATGGGTCGCGGCAGAACATCCATACCGGCACGTGATACGTATAGGACGGAGGGAGATTGCCTCATAAGGGTGCCAATCGTCCCCCGGAGCACTGAAATCACACTCACGATTCCGTAAGCACGACAATCTTAATCTTGGCAAAAGTAAGCATGACAACTATATTCGCGCCATGGAGAGAGAAGACCTGGATCGGAATTTCGGCTTCCTGCTGCACGACGTGGCCCGCCTGATGCGGACCGTGTTCGA
>JAYOEU010000027.1:549-31499 GCA_038116915.1 Alphaproteobacteria bacterium | reverse complement strand
CCCGCATCGCCCCGATCAGCCCACAACTGGTGCTGAGCTTCCTCGCCGAACGGGTGCTGGGATTGCCGAAGTCTTATTAACACCGAACCGCGTTGACCAAATTCCCTTTTGTTTACGTCGCTTTAGCCCGCCGTCGCCCTGGCGAAGGCCAGGGCTTGTGGCGATCATGCCTAGAGATCTGAAAATTCCGTTATATCAAATACTTATAAACTCCAAACACCAACGGCATGAGCCCTAGCCTTCGCCAGGGCGACGACGCACCAGAGGTCCGGCGTGAGTCTCTATCAATGCAAATTGGTATAAA
The DNA here is from genome assembly GCA_038116915.1 of Alphaproteobacteria bacterium. Classification (GTDB taxonomy): domain Bacteria; phylum Pseudomonadota; class Alphaproteobacteria; order Thalassobaculales; family Thalassobaculaceae; genus JADHLJ01. Next base: position 31,195 of record JAYOEU010000027.1, on the reverse strand, counting down.
GATCATGTTGAGATGTGGTCAGCCCAGCCTCACGCATACTCGCCCAGCTTCCGCCGGGCGATGACCATGCGGTGGACCTCGGTCGGGCCCTCGTAGATCCGGGCCAGGCGGACGCGCTGGCTCATCAACGCGAAGGGCATCTCGCGGGTCATGCCCATGGCGCCGAAGCTCTGCATGGCGTTGTCCAGTATCTCGGTGGCCATTTCCGTCGCGAAGACCTTGATCATCGAGGCCTCGGTGCGCACGTCGGCGCCGGCATCCTGTTTGCGCGCGGCGTCCATGACCATCAGCCGGGTGGCGTGGATCTTGGTGGCGGCGTCGGCGATCCACCATTGAATGGCCTGGCGCTCGCTCAACATCACGCCGAAGGTCTCGCGCTGGGACGTGTGCTCGCACATCATTTTCAGCGCCCGCTCGGCCATGCCGACGCACATGGCGCCCATCTCGAGCCGCCGCACGGTCAGGCGCTTCTGCATCGGCGCGAAACCCTGGCCGACCCCGCCCAGCACCTGGCTATCCTTCAGGCGCAGATTGTCCATCACCAGCTCATAGGTCCGGTGCCCGCCCAGCATCGGAATCTCGCGCTCGATGATGAAGCCCGGCGTATCGCGCTCGACGATGAAGGCGGTGATGCCGCCGCGCGCGCCCTTGGCCGGCTCGGTGACCGCCATCAGGATGATGAAGTCGGAACTCGGCACGTTCGAAACCCAGATCTTGCGCCCGTTGATCACCCACTCGTCGCCCTCTCGGACGGCGCGGGTCTTCATCTGTGCCGGATCCCCGCCGGCTCCCGGCTCCGAGATTGCGATGCAGGACCGCATTTCGCCCTGGGCATAGGGTTCCATGTACTTGTAGCGCTGTTCGGGGCTCGCGACCGCCGCCAGCATGTGCAGGTTCGGGGAGTCTGGAGGGAAGATGAACGGGGTGACCGTGCCCTTCAGCTTTTCCTCAATGGCCAGCATCACCGGGGTGCTGAGCCCCGCTCCGCCCATCTCCTCCGGCGCGTCGAGCGCCCAGAGCCCGAGCTCCTTGCATTTGGCTCGGAGCGGCGCCTCCTCCTCGTCGGTCAGCGAATGCTCGCCGCCAGCCGCCTCGCGCGCCATCACCATCTTTTCCAACGGCATCAGCTCGTTCTCGACGAATTTTTCCACCAGATCGATGATCATTGTTTCTTCGTCGGAAAAGTCGAAATTCATAGGTCCGTCCTCGGCGTTGAGTGCATGTGGTGAAGCGGTTTGACGATGCCGGCGGGTCCGGCGCGGGTCCTATCAGAGCCCCAGATCACGTTGGGTAAGATCGATGGCGAGCCGGGCCCGCTCGACCAGCCGGTCGACTTCAGCGCGGGTAATGATCAGGGGCGGGGCCAGCACCATGCCGTCGCGGACCGCCCGCATCATCAGGCCGTTCCGCACACTGTGGTCGCGGCACATGTTGCCGACATCGCCTTCCGGCTGAAAGAACACGGGACCATCCTTGTCCCGAACCAGCTCAATTCCGGCGATCAGGCCGATGCCCCTTACCTCGCCGACCAGGGGATGATCCTCAAGCGTGCGCAACGCCAACTGGAAATAGGGGCCGATATCGGTTCCGACTCGCTCGACCAGTCCCTCTTCCTCGATGATCGCGATGTTTTCCAGCGCCACCCTGGCGGCCACCGGATGACCGGAATAGGTAAACCCGTGGAAGAACTCACCGCCCTCCTCGATCATGACCTCGGCCACGCGGGCGCCCACCATCACCGCGGAGATCGGGATGTAGCCGGACGACATGCCCTTCGCCAGGGTCATGAAGTCGGGCTGGATCCCGAAGGTGTCGGCGCCGAACCAGCGCCCGGTGCGGCCGAACCCACAGATCACCTCGTCGCAGATCAGCAGAACGTCATGCGCGCGGCAGATCCGCTGTATCTCCGGGAAGTAAGTGCTGGGGGGTATGATGACACCGCCGGCCCCCTGGATCGGCTCGGCGATGAAGGCCGCGATCCGGTCGGCGCCGAACTCCTTGATCTTGTCCTCCAACGCCCTGGCTGCCACGATGCCGAATTGCTCCGCCGACATGTTGCCGGCGTCGCGATAGGTGTAGGGCGGACGAATGTATTCGTAGTTGGGCAGAGGAAGCCCACCCTGACGATGCATGACGGCCATGCCTCCCAGGCTCGCCGCGGCACCGGTGCTGCCATGGTAAGCGAACTGGCGGCTGACGATGATGTTCTTGCGCGGCTTCCCCATCAGGCTCCAAAAATGCCGGACCATCCGCACGATGGTGTCGTTTGCTTCGGAGCCGGAATTGGCGAAGAACACGCGATCCAGACCGGCCGGGGTCAAGGATGCCAGCTTCGCCGCCAATTCGGTGGCCGGAGGCGTCGTGCTGCGGAAGAAAGTGTTATAGAATGGCAATTCGATCATCTGTTCGCGCGCCGCGTCGGCCAGCCGTTCGCGCCCGTAGCCGACATTGACGCACCAAAGACCGGCCATCCCGTCCAGTATGGCGTTGCCGTCGGAATCCCAGAGCGTCGAGCCTTCGGCGCGCACGATCACTCTGGAACCTTGCTTGTTCAGGTCCTTGGTATCCGTGAAGGGATGCCAATGATGGGCGGCATCCATGGCCCGCCAATCCGCGGTTTCCCTCGAAGCGATCGACATAGGTGAACCCTTCCAGCCAGGCGCCGACAGGCGCGTCACACGTTCAACAGCAAAAATTCCCGCTCCCACGGGCTGATCACCCGGAGATATTCATCGTTCTCGGCTTCCTTGATCGCCGTCAACACCGTGACGAAACGCCGGCCGAGAATGTCCGTCAACGGCTTGGCCCGGGCAAGACGCCGCAATCCGTCATCAAGATGCCGCGGCAATCCGGCCGGCAGTTTGTAGGCCGAGCCCTCCACCGGCCGAGACGGTTCGATTGCCTCGATCATGCCGAGATACCCGCAGGCAAGCGACGCGGCGATCGCGAGATAGGGGTTGGCGTCGGCGCCGGCCAGCCGGTTCTCCACGCGGCGATCCTTGGCGCCGGAAACCGGAACCCGAAGCCCGGTCGTACGGTTGTCATATCCCCAATGCACGTTGATCGGCGCGTCGGAATCCGGCACCAGACGCCGGTAGGAATTCACGTAGGGAGCAAGCAGGGGCATCGCCGCCGGCAGATACTTGCGCGAGCCGCCGATGAAGTGACGAAGCGCCTCGGTGTCCCCGCCCTGCTCGTCGGCGAAGATATTCCGGCCCGTCGCCGTGTCGAGGACACTCTGATGCACATGCATGGCGCTGCCGGGCTCGTGCTGCATCGGCTTGGCCATGAACGTGGCGTAGACCTTGTGGTCAAGCGCGGTCTGACGCACGGTCCTTTTGAACAGAAAAACCTGATCCGCCTGTTCCATGGCGTCGCCATGGTTGAAATTGATCTCCATCTGCGCGGCGCCGGCCTCGTGCGTCAGGGTATCGATATCGATGCCCTGGGCCTCGCAATGATCGTAGATATCCTCGAACAGCGGGTCGAATTCGTTCACCGCATCGATGCCATAGGCCTGACGCGCGGTTTCGGGGCGCCCTGACCGTCCGATCGGCGGCTCCAGCGGATAGTCCGGATCCTCATTCACCTTGACGAGGAAGAACTCCAGTTCCGGCGCTACCACCGGCCGCCAGCCTCGTTCCGCATAGAGATCCAGGACCCGGCGCAACACATGCCTGGGAGCGATATCGACCGGCGAGCCGTCGAAATAGTAGGGGTCGTGAATGATCTGCGTCGCCGGTTCGTCGTACCAGGGGATTGCCCGCACGGTTTCGGCCACGGGCGTCAGATAGACGTCGCTCACCCGCTCGTCGGTCTCGCGCTCATCCGCGTAGGTTCCGGTCACCGTCTGAACGAAGATGCTTTCCGGCAGACGCAGGCCCCGGTCGCCGATCGTCGCCAGGAATTTTTGGGCAGGAAGGATCTTGCCGCGCGGAATCCCGGCGATATCCGACACCAGGCATTCCACCTCGGTGATCCGGCGTGCGGTGAACCATTCGGCGAGGTCAATGCTCATGCTGAACGCCTGAAGATGAGGGACGGATCGGGGCCGCCTTGGCCGTCTGTCGCGTCGGTTCGTTCTAAGGTATAGGACATGCTCCGACAATAACCGTGGCGACCATCCAACCATGTCCGAAACCGCTTTCCTGGATGCCCACCCGGATATCGATCTGTTTGAATTGCTGGTTCCGGACCTCTCCGGGATCGCGCGCGGCAAACGGATGCGGCGAGCCGGCCTCCGCGAGACACTGGCCGAAGGTCTGGCGCTGCCGTCCTCGATATTCGCCTCCCGGGCCAGCGGCGAGTCCGTTGAATCGTCCGGTCTGGTCTGGGAAATCGGCGACAAGGACCTGCGCTGTCTGCCCGTGCCGGGAACCCTTTCGCCGATGCCCTGGGCGCCGCGCCCGAGCGCTCAGGTTCTGCTGCGCATGGTCAACGAGGACGGCACGCCCTTCTTCGCCGACCCGAGGACGGTTCTGGAGAATGTCCTAGCCCGATACAAGGCCCGGAACTGGGCCCCGGTCGTGGCCTTGGAGCTTGAGTTTTACCTGATCGCCAAGCCGGGTGGGCGGCACCGGCCGCCGCGGCCGGCGGATTCGCCGCTGACCGGCCAGCCGCAGACCAAGAACCAGGTCTATGGCATGGAGGAACTGGCCGAATTCGACACGGTCCTCGGCGCCATCGAGGATGCCTGCAGGCAACACAACGTGCCGGCCGGCGCGGCCTCGGCGGAATACGGGCCGAGCCAGTTCGAGATCAACCTCAATCACGTTGACGACGCGGTTCTCGCCGCCGACCACGCTTTCCTGCTCAAGCGGATTATCAAGGGCGTGGCCTCCGCCCATGACATGGCGGCGACCTTCATGGCCAAGCCCTTTGCCGATCAGTCCGGCAACGGCATGCACATGCATTTCAGCATCCTGGACCAGGACGGCCAAAACATCATGGCCGAAGCCGACGGCGAGGATCCTCTGTCCAACCCCCTGCTCCAGCAAGCCGTGGGCGGCCTTGCCGCGGGCTTGCGGGATCATTCGGCGATCCTCGCGCCGACCGCCAACGCCTACCGGCGTTTTGCCGCCGGAAGCTATGCGCCGATGAGCGCGAGCTGGGGATACAACAACCGCACCGTCTCCTTTCGCGTTCCCGATAGCGGGCCCGAGGGCCGGCGGATCGAGCATCGGGTGCCGGGCGCCGATACCAATCCCTATCTGGTCGCCGCCTCGGTGCTCGCCTCGGCCCTGGACGGCATCGACCGCGGCTTGGAGCCGCCGCCGCTCACCGAGGGCAATGCCTACGAGAATGAAGCCCGCGACATCCCGGAAACCTGGGCCGAGGCCCTGCGCGGCTTCAGGAATTCCGCGCTGATCGAAGCGGCTTTCGGCGCTCCCTTCCAAGCCCTGTTCCATGCGGTCAAGGAGGAGGAACGCCAGGTCTTCGACACGGATATCACGCCTCGGGAATGGGAATGGTATCTGACAACGATCTGACCTCCGGCGCGGCCGGGCACCCCGACACCTACTATCACGCAACCCGGAACGCCTTTGCGTCCCTGCCCCGGCTCGACGGACCCCTTGAAGCCGATATCTGCATCGTGGGAGGCGGGCTGACCGGCGTCTCAGCCGCGCTCCATCTCGCCGAGCGCGGCTATTCGGTCGCCTTGCTGGAATCGCGGCGGATCGGCTTCGGCGCGTCCGGGCGCAACGGCGGCCAGTTGGTCAGCGGCTATAGTTGCGACATGAACCGGATCCGCGCGGAGGTCGGAACCGAGGCTTCCAAGGCTTTCTGGGACATGGGTGTCGAGGCGCTGGCCGATGTCCATGCACGGGTGGAGCGGCACAAGATCGCGTGCGACCGGCGGTCCGGCTATTTCTTCGCCGCGCGCAACCCCCGGCAGATGGCCGGCCTTCTGGAAATGCGGGAGGAGTGGCAAGCGCTCTACGGCTATGACCGCATGACCGCGGTCGACAGAAACACGCTTGGCGATTGGATCGGCACGGACTGCTATGAGGGCGGCCTCGCCGATCCCGGCGGCGGACAGCTTCATCCGTTGAACTATCTCCAAGGCCTGGCGCGCGCCGCCCAGGACGCCGGAGCGAAAATCTTCGAAGACAGCAAGGTCACCCGGCTTGACCGGGGGAGCCGGCCGGCCGCCCATACCAAGTCAGGCTCGGTCCGCGCCCGTTTCCTGGTGCTGGCGGGCAACGCCTATCTCGGCGGCCTGGTGCCGGAACTGCGAGGCCGCATCGCCCCGGTTTCAAGTTTCGTCGGCGTCACCAAACCCCTGGGCAAGGCGTTCGCGGACCGGATCATCCCCAGCGACGTTGCCGTCGCCGATGCCAGCATCGCCCTCGACTATTACCGCCTGACAGAGGACCGGCGCCTGCTGTTCGGCGCCGGCGCCATCTATTCGGGACGAACGCCTTTCGGACACGACCGCTTTCTGCGCCGGCGGATCCGCCGGGTGTTTCCAGCCCTCGCCGACACGCCGCTCGACTATTCCTGGAGCGGCCATGTCGGCATCACGGTCAGCCGGATCCCGGATTTCGGCCGGCTTGAGCCGTCGATCTACTACGCGCACGGCTTTTCGGGGCACGGCGTCGCCTTGACTGGGCTCGCCGGCAAGCTGATGGCCGAGGCGATCGACGGCGATGCCGCCCGCTTCGACAGGTTCGCCGATATCCGCCACCGGCACTTCCCCGGAGGCCCGCTGCGCACCCCGGCGCTGGTTCTGGCGATGGCTTATTACAAGCTGCGGGACCGGCTCGGATAGGCCAAGGCCGGACCCCGGGATCTTCCAGCCTCTACTTCGCGGTGATCGCGTCGACCTCGGCGATCTCCTCCGCCGTCATCGCCCATCCGGCCGACGCGACGTTCGAATCGATCTGTTCCGGCTTGGTGGCGCCGGCGATGATGCTGGACACGGTCGGCCGCGCGGCCATCCAACTGAAGGCGAGTTCCAGCAGGGTGTGGCCCCGCGCCTTCGCATAAGCCTCAAGCTTTTCGACGATGGCGAAATTCTGCTCGGTCACATAGGTCCGGTTGGCGAATTTCGGCATGTCGGTGAGCCGCGCGCCCTGCGGCATCGCATCGCGCTTGTACTTGCCGGTCAGCAGGCCGCTGGCCAACGGGAAGTAGGGGAGCAGACCGCAGCCGTTCGCCGCCATCGCCGGCAACAATTCGGCCTCCAGGGCGCGGTTCAGCAGATTGTACTCGTCCTGGCAGGACACGAACCGTGTGATCCCCGAGGTTCTGGAAATCCACTGGGAGTCCACAACCTGCCAGGATTTCAGGTTGGAGCAGCCGATGTAACGGACCTTGCCTTGCGTGACCAGATCGTCCAGCGCCCGGAGCGTCTCCTCAAGCGGCGTCAGCGGATCGGGCTGATGAAGCTGATAGAGATCCAGCCAGTCGGTCTTGAGCCGCGTGAGGGACTCCTCGACCGCGTTCATGATATAGCGCCGCGAGGCCCCGATCTTGGTGCCGTCGTCGCTCATCGCCATGCCGAACTTGCTGGCAAGCACGATGTCCTTGCGCCGGGCGCCCAGCACCTCGCCCAACTGGGTCTCGGAGCCGCCGCGCGCGCCGTACATGTCGGCGGTGTCGAACAGCGTGATGCCCTTCTCGATCGCCCGGTCGACCACGGCGCGGGTCTGATTCACGTCCAGCCGCATGCCGAAATTGTTGCAGCCAAGCCCGACCACCGACACCCGCAGGCCCGAGGTTCCGAGATTTCTGTATTCCATGATGCCCTCTCCAAAATTCAAGGCGCGGACACTAGCGCGTTTGCCGAGGAAGGGAAATCCGCGGGGCGTGGGAATCATGTGGCGGGAAATTGCGTAGCGGCATGATGTCAGCCGCATAGGACGAGCAGCCTCGTTGCCCTGTATACCCGTTTCCGCCGCCCCCGCTACGCCGTGCCGGCCGCCGGTTCCTTGATCGAGAGGCGCCAGTGGATGCGGTCTTCCTCGGGCGGGTAGTCGCCGGCGGCCTTGTGGACGAGGCAGCGGTTGTCCCAGATCACCACGTCGCCGACCCGCCATTTGTGGATGTATTCCGCGCCGGGAACCAGCATCCGCTCGGTCAGCTCGTCGATCACCTCGTTGCTTTGACCAGCATCAAGGCCTTCGATGTAGAGGATCTTGCCGGGATCGAAATACAGCGACTTGCGGCGGGTTTCGGAATGGGTGCGGATCATCGGGTGAAAGGCTGGCGGCTCGTTCCGGTCCTCGGGATTGAGCAGCGCCGTCTGGCCCGTGCGCCCGCCATAGGTGAACGCGCCGCTCCGTCCCTCCAGAAGCGTTTTCAGCCGCTCCGGCAGTTCCTCATAGGCCCGGTACATGCTCGAGAAATGCGTGTCGCCGCCCCGGCTCGGCACCGCCAGCGCGTAGAGCTTGGTCGCCTTGAACGGAATCTCGTCATAGGCCCCGTCGGTGTGAAAGCCGGCGGCGCCGCGCGCATAGACGTCCTGGTCCAAGCTCCCGTCAGCCCGGAACTTGTTGGTTCCCAACATGGTGATTTCAGGGTGATCCGGATGCCGGGTGGATTTCGAGGGGTGCGGCACGATGAGGCCGAACCGCCGACCGTAGGCAAGGAAATCCTCAATGGCGAGGTCCTGATCGCGCACCACCGTAACGCCGTATTTCAGCCAGGCCGCGTAGATCGGGGCGAAGGACGCATCATCGAGCGTCTTCACATCCACGCCGGTGATCTCGCCGCCGGTATGTTCACCCATGGGACGAATCTGGAGCATCGGATTTTCTCCCGCGATAGATGCCGCCCTCATCTTGCCGCACGTGCTCCATCCGGTGCAATAATCGCCGGCAAGCTCCAGATGGAAAGAGGCCGAAATGAGACTGACAATGGGCGCCGCCGCATGACCTTCGCCGGAAAAGCCGCCTTCGTCGCCGGTGGCGGCGGCGGCATGGGCCTCGCCATCGCCAACCGGCTCATCGAAGCCGGCTGCGACGTCGCCACCATGGATCTCAAGAAAGCGCCCGACACCGTCGCGGCCGGGCCGGGCCGGCATTTCCACACTCCGGGCGACCTGTCCGAAGAGGACGCCGTCAGGCAAGCCGTCGAGAAGACCGCGAGCGCTTTCGGCGGGATCGACTATCTGGTCAACACGGCCGGCGTTCTCTGGTTCGACCGGGACAAATCCGTGACCGAAATCGACATGTCGGTCTGGGACCGAGTGCTGGCGGTCAATCTGAGATCCTTTGCCCTCACCGCGCGCTATTGCGTGCCTCGGATGCAGGCCCGGGGCGGCGGCGCGATGGTACATTTCTCCTCGATCGACGCCACCGGCGGTGATGCCCCGGCCCAGGACGCCTATGGCGCCTCGAAAGCGGCGGTCATCCGGCTTGCCAAGTCCCTGGCCATCCAATTCGCCGGCGACGGCATCCGGTCCAACGTGATTCTGCCGGGCCCCACGGTCTCGCCCATGCAGGCGCGCTGGGAGCGTGATCCGGAGGCCCGGGAGCGACTCGCCGGCCTCATACCGCTGCGGCGGCTCGGCACCGTCGACGATATGGCGGAGGCCTGCCTGTTTCTGCTTTCGGATGCCGCACGGTACATCACCGGGGTCGAACTGCCGGTGGACGGCGGGCTAACGGCCCGGGTTTGAAGCGGATACCGCGTTTGAATCGCTGAAATTTTCCGTCTGGATCTTGTGCGGAACCGGGCTCTGGTGCATATCCATGGAGGCTCGAAACGCGGAATCGGGCCGGAAGTCCGGACGAGGGATCCACACAGGAGACTCTTGCATGCGTAAGCCCGTGGTCGGCGTGATCGCGTCCACACACCAACTCGAAGGCCGTTACGCGACCCAGCAGGTCGGCGAGCGCAACCTCAGAGCAATCGCCGAGGTCTGCGGCGCCCTGCCGATCATGTTCGCCGGCGCGCCGGAAATCACCGATATCGCCGCGCTGCTCGACGTGGTCGACGGCGTGTTGCTGACCGGCGCCCGCGCCAATATTCACCCCTCGCGCTTCGGCGTCGAACCGCATCCGGCGCACGAACCTTATGACGAAAGACGCGATGCGGTGGCGCTGGAACTCACACGGGCTTGCGTCGAAAGGGGGGTTCCGGTTTTCGGCGTCTGCCGGGGCTTTCAGGAAATGGCGGTCGCCTTCGGTTGCGCCCTGCACCCCGAAATCCGCGAATTGCCGGGCCGGATGAACCACCGGGCGCCGAGGCTCGAGAACGGCGAGGTCCATCCCGATCCCAACGTCGTCTTCGCCGACCGGCATGAGGTTCGGCTGATCCCCGACGGCGCCTTCGCGCGCCTGCTCGGGCGCGACACGATTCGGGTGAACTCCCTGCACGGACAGGGGATCTGCAAGGCCGCCGAGCGGGTCATCCACGAAGGCATTGCCGAGGACGGCACCATTGAGGCGATCCGCATCGCCGACGCGCCCGGCTTCGCGCTGGGCGTGCAGTGGCACGCGGAATATGACCCGCAGGTCAATCCGATCAACCGCACCCTCTTTCAGGCCTTCGGATCCGCGCTGGTCGAAAGTCGCAAGGCCGGTTAGCGACCCTCCTCGCCGCTTTATGAAAATCTTGCCGGGAAGTTGTGAAAGTTGTTCCCACAAAACCGGTTTTCTCAACTATAGTACCGGCCGCTGATGCCTTTCCTGCGGCACGACGGCTTTGTGCCAGCCAACGTGGTAGTGGTGTCGGTACCAAACCATCTTGGCGGCGCCCAGACAGAACGCGTGGGTGAATCGACGAACGGGGAGAAACCGGATGCGCCAGATTTATGTTCCAATCCTTTGTGTCGCTTCGATCCTGCTGACCGGATGTTTCGGCGAGGATAAAAAGAAAGCCGAGACGCCCAAGGATTTTGTCATGGTCGCCAACTTGGCGGCCGTGGACTACAAGGTTCAGGTGACGACACGGGATTCGTCCGAAATCTCGCTACCGTTCAAAGCAGTTCAAAAGATCGAGTTTACGGCCACTGACTCGAAAGTCGTGCAAGTCAAAGCCATCAGTCTCGATAAGGACTGGAACGACTGCATCGCCTCGGTGAAAGTCGGTCAGACGATGAACGTCGTGCAAGTCGGCGAAATCGTGGAGTGCCGGGCGGAATAGTCTCCGGCCGGGATACCTGTTCATCTCCACGCGAGCGAAACCCTTCGACAATCCAAATCGACCGGTCATCGAACCAGTGTCGAAACCGATAGTGCTCCGGTACTGCCAAGATGGTGGTCGACAGACCGATGACACGGGCGCCCTCGTCCGCTAAAACTGGGCGTTTGGAGTCGGACCATCCCGTGCCATGGCGAGTCCGCGCCGCTCCGAACGCCGTGAAGCAACCGGCCTTCGATTGGACCAAGATGCGTTTGCGTAAATGGCAGCAGGACCTGATCGACGGATTTCCCTCAATCCTGGCCGAAAACCGGCGGTTCATTCTCAAGGCTCCGACCGGGGCCGGAAAGACAGTGCTGGCCAGCGAAATCGTCTCCACCTTCTATCCGGGGCGGAAGATCCTTGTGCTGTGCCACCGGCTGGTTCTGCTTGAACAACTTCAGCGAGCGCTGAGCGCGAATCACCGCGTGCACAAGCTGGAGGTGACTGACACCGCCCCGGCTTTCCGGGATTACGACATTCTGCTGTCGACCAATATGCGGGCGCTCGACCTGCTCGAGAACGCGATCACGCTCGCCGACCTGATCATTGTAGACGAGGCGCACCGTGTCTCGCCGAATGGCAAGAGCTACAAGCAGATTATCGAGTGCTTCGAGAAACACGGCAAATCCGAGGCCAAGTTCATGGGCCTCACCGCCTCTCCGGAGCGCCGGACCGGCGACCAGAAGGACCAGCTCGGCCTCGCCTTCGACGCGATCATCGACTGTGCCGACATCGACACGCTGATCAAGGAAAAGATCCTGGTCCCGCCGGTCTATCGCCCGCATTTCGTGCATGACCTGGACCTGACCGGAATCGACATCAGTTCCGGCGACTTCCCGGTCGCGACACTGGCGCCGGCCATCGTCCGGTCCTCGATGATCGACTATGCACTGGTCGCCTATGCCGAGGAGCGAACCAAGGCTAGGCCGCGCCCGATCTCCGCCTGGTTCTGTCCCGACGTGACCGTCGCGGAGGCGACGCTGGACCGGATCCAGGCGCTTGGCGTTACCGCCGCGATCGTCACCGCCAAGACACCGATCCGCGAACGCATGCGGCTTCTCGAAAAGCACGAGACCGGCGAGATTGAGGCGATGGTTTCGGTCGGGGTTCTGGCGGAGGGCTGGGACAATCCGCATTGCAACATCATCGTCCATCTTCGCCCGACCCTCTCGAAGGTGCTGTGGGGTCAGACCGTCGGCCGGGGGTTGCGCACGGCGCCGAGCAAGGACCGATGCATCGTCATCGACGTCAGCTCCAACTGGAGCACCTTCGGGCCGGTCGAGGCGCTTGAATGGGACTTGTGGAGCCATCGGCGCTCGTTCGAGCGCTTCAAGAACCGGTTCAACTGGATCGGCCAGAAGCAGTCCGCTGAGGACAAGGACTTCTCCTTCATGCTGTGCGAGCAGAAACTGCCCTCGGGCCTCAGATGCTCACATATCTACAGAAAGCCGCTGCACGCCGATTCCCAGTGTCCGGCCTGCGGCTCGCACGTGGCCGCCGATATCTTCCAGGAGCAAAATCCGGAGGACGCGCCGAACGAGATCAGCGTGCGGCGGCTATTCCTGGATCGTTCAAGGGTGATCCACGGCGAAATGAATCAGTCGGTCTGGAGCGCCATGGGCGGTACCGCCTGGAAGCTCGCGGAACCGAGGGAGAAGGTGTTTCTGGTGTTCTGCCTGGCCTTCGCCCGTGTCTCGGCCAGAAAAACCAAATCCGAATCAGCGTTCTGGGACGACGTCATGGCGGCGGAGACCGAGATCCGCGGCTATCTGGTGGAACGCAAGATTCAACTGACCAAACAGGACGCGTTCGATATCTCGACTCTCGCCGATGCCATGCTGGCCGGGCGGCATATCCGGACAGTGCAGGCGCATTACGGGATTTCTCTGTGTGGCGACGTGCTGGAAAACTGTTCCAGCCAGGAGATCGAGAGAAAATACTCGAAAGCCGTCAAAGTCGCCGAACGGCTGGCGGTCATGGGCTGTTCGGCCCGGGACAATCTGCCGTACTTCAATGCGGCGGAATATCTGGCGGCGGTGTAGGGCGGCGCCCGATCCCTAAGGAAGGATTTCGACCGCGAAGACGTCGATCGGCGCCGAAACCATTTCCACCGCGACTTTGAGGCACACCGCGAGAATGATCGCCGCCAGGAGCGCGCGAAGCTGTTCGCCCTTCAGGCGCGCGCCGATCTTGGCGCCGTATTGCGCGCCCACCACCGCGCCGGCCAAAAGCAGTATCGCGAGGACCACATCGACGGACTGGGTGGTGACCGACTGTAGGAACGTGACGTTCGCGGTCACGAAAATGATCTGGAACAGCGAGGTGCCGATCACCACGTTGGTCGGCATCCTCAGGACATAGACCATTGCGGGGACGATAACGAAGCCGCCGCCGACCCCGAGGATCGCCGTCATGATCCCCGTCAGCGCGCCGATGCTCAGCGGCAGCAAGACGCTGATATAAAGCCTGGAGCGCCGAAAACGCGTCTTCCACGGCAATCCATGCAGGAAATTGTGCTCGTGCAGCTTGCGTAGATTCGTGACGTTGCGGCGCGCGCGGAGCAGCGTGCCGACGCTCTCGTACAGCATCAGCGCACCAATGGTGCCGAGCATCACCACGTAACCGATATGAATGATCAGATCCAACTGACCGAGCGCCTGCAGCAGGCCGAACAGGGCGACCCCGAGGCTGGAGCCGACGAAGCCGCCGACAACCAGGACCAACCCCATCTTGAAATCGACATTGCCCCGGCGCCAATGCGCCAGCACTCCGGACACCGACGAGGCGACGATCTGGTTCGCGCTGGTCGCCACCGAAACCCCCGCCGGGATACCGATCAGGATCAGCAGCGGCGTCATCAGAAAGCCGCCGCCGACGCCGAACACTCCGGAAAGAAATCCGATCCCGCCTCCGAGGACGAGAATGAACAGTATGTTGACCGAAGTTTCGGCGATGGGCAGATAGATCGACAGCATCCGTGGGACCACCAATTGAACGGCGCATGCAGGGCTGCAATTAGCGCGGGAGTTCAACTTCGGCACCCCGCCGGCGGAGCGCCGACGCCTATCGCATGCATTATAATGCAGTACGCCCGCTGGAAACTGCAGGTCAATGCGACCAATCGGCCGCACCGCAATCTCGCAACCGTGACAATCAAGGCTGACCGAGAGTGAGTCCCCACCGGATGTCGTTTGTTGCTAAAGTTGCGCCCTCGACGAACCAAAGCAGCGACAAACCGGCAGATCATGAATTTCACGGCATCGCTCGATCAGACCATCGCATGGCTTTTCGGCTCCGATCCCCTGGAGCACAAGGACATCGACGCGCGCGCTCGATTGCTGTTTCTGGATACACTCGGCTGTATGATCGCCGGGCTCTGCAAGCCGGAGCCGCGGGCGCTGGCCAAGTCGATGTCGGCCCTGGGCGGCGGCCCGGTCAGGCTGCCCGGCACGGATTGCGCTTTGTCGGTCGCCGACGCCGCGACGATTGCCGGCACGGCAGCCTGCTGGGATGAAGCCTGCGAGGGATTGGCCCGGGCGCATGGAAGGCCGGGTCTGCATTTCTTCGCGGCCGCGCTTCCGCTGGCGCTGGCGGGGAGCCGCACGCTCGGCGAAACACTGTCCGCTCTGGCCGCGGGATACGAGGTCGCGGGACGACTGGGCGAGGTTCTGCGGATCCCCAAGGGCATGCATGTGGATGGCACCTGGGGAACCTTCGGCGCCGTTACCGCGGCCGCACGGCTCCTCGGACTGCCGGCGAGGGCAACGGTGAGCGCGCTCCATGGTGCGGCCTGCAACCTGCCGTGGAGCCTTTATCTGCCGATCACGCATGGCGCCGACATCAGAAACATCTATGTCGGCGAAGCGGCGGCACGGGGAATTGCAATGGCCTTCGCCGTCAAGGCCGGCCTCACCACCCCGCCCGAGGCCATCGAAACATTCGATGCCCTCGCGCTTGGTGGTGACCCCGCCGTCAAAACGCTCGCTCCCGCCGGGGAGTGGCTCTTGTTGCAAGGATATCTCAAGCCTTTCGCGGCGGTCCGCCACGTCCATTTCGGCGCCCAGGCGGCAATCAACTGGCGCCAGGCGCAGCGCACACCGGATACATCGGAAATCATCTCGCTCGACCTTGCCGTCTATGGCGAGGCGATCACCTATTGCGGCAACCGGGCGCCGCAAGCGGCGATCCAGGCGCAGTTCAGTTTGAGTTACGGCCTCGCCTGGACGCTGGTCCATGGCGATTTGACGCCGGACGCCTATACCAAGACGGCCCTCAACGATCCGGAAGTGCGCCGGCTGGAGGCGCTGGTCACGCTTTGCGAGGACAAGGCGATGACGGCGGAGAACCGCCGCGCGGCACGGCTGACGGTCGGCATGCCGAGCGGGCGGACCGAGACCGCGTCCGGCGCCGTTCCGGGAGAGCAAGACCTGCCGATGTCGGCGGGCGAGGTCGAAGCGAAATTCAACCGCTTTGCCGGCCCGTGCATCGGGGAAGCGCCGGCCCGGAGGATCGCGGAGGCGATCATCCGGGGGAACCCGGACGCCAAGATCACGGAAATCCTCGGCTAGCCCGGCTTATTCCGCCGCGGTCGATACCTTCGCGTCCTCGGCCTTCCAGGTCTTGAGGACCGGCAGAACCTCCTTGGCGAACAATCTGAGACCGGCTTCCGAGACCTCCATCGGCGTGCCGCCGAAACGGAAGGAAACATTCAACTCGAAATCGCCGACGACCTTGCGGCGTTGCTCGAGCTCGCGAAGGATCCGGTCCGGCGTTCCCCAACTCGCGGCCTTCATGAAATTATCGACCGCCCCGCTCAGATCACCGCCGGTCTTGCGCGCGAACTCGGCCTTCTGCTGATAGCCGTCATAGCCCTTCACGCTCGCGAAATGCTGACCCAGGAACTCGTAGTGATGGAAATTGCTTTCGGTAAAGATACCCTGGTGCTTGCGGGCCAATTCCTCGCCCTTCGCATCCGTGGTGGTGCAGATCGCGAAGTCGGTCAGCATCGGGGCCGGGGCCGGGCGGCCGTGATATTTCATGTGCAGCTCGCGGCCCTTGTTGATCACCGGCGCGCGCATCTCCCAGGGCCGGTCGGCGAACATGATGATCCGGGTATCGCCGAGCCTGGCGACGGAATCGACCGACTCCTCCGATGTGGCGACCGAATAGAGCCTGCCTTCCATCGAGTGCGGCGGGCGCGGTCGGATCGCGACCCGCGGCTGTTTGTAGATCGGCCCGTCACTCTCCATATAGCCGGTCTCAAGCGCGTTTTTGATCATCCGCGAGGATTCATCGAACCGGGCACGGGATTCGTCCATCGACAGGCGGAAGCCTTCGAACTCGCGCCGCGCGAGCCCGCGTCCCATGCCGAAGCGAAGCCGGCCCTCGCTCAGGTAGTCGAGCATGGCGACCTGTTCGGCAACGCGTAACGGGTCATGCCATGGCAGGATCACCGCCGCCGTGCCGACATCGATGTGCTTGTGCTTGGCGGCCAGATGCGTCATCAGCTGAAGATTGTCCGGACAGAAGGAATAGTCCTCGAAGTGATGTTCGGTGGACCAAACACAGTCGAAGCCGGAATCGGCCGCGATCTCGCAAAGCCGGAGATCCTCGTCCCAGACCTGCTTGTCCGAACAGTTTTCCCAGCCGTAGCTGGTGAAGATCATGAAAAATCCGACATCCATTTCCGCATCCCTCCGAACCGGTGCACTACCAAAGAGTAATTCACCCCCGGCCGGTTCCGGCAAGTCAATACGCACTTCCAGGCCGGGGGAAACCCCGGTTGTGATGGCCCAGGCGCGATTCCGCGCCATCGCCAACCCTTTGGCGACTACCGGGCGGCGGGCTATAGTTGCCAAGGATTCCGGAGACCCCCGTCATGATCAGCACCGAATATTGCCGCCTGATGGCGGACTACAATGCGTGGATGAACAAACGGCTGTTCACGCTCTGCCGGACCATGGAGGATGTGGAGCGAAAATTGAATCGGGGCGCGTTCTTCGGGTCAATCCATGGAACGCTGAATCACATTCTCTATGCCGACCTCGCCTTCATGTCGCGCTTCACGGGAGAACCGGCAACGGTTCTGGAACTCGGCGCGGACCTGCATGACGATTTCGAGGGCCTGTGGGCGGCCCGTTCCGCCCTGGATCGGCGGATGCAGGACTGGTCGCTGTCCCTCGATACCGGATGGCTGGCCGATCCCCTCACCTATACCAGCAAGGTCGACGGCGTGACCCGCACGGTTCCGAAATGGGTGCTGGTTACCCACATGATGAACCATCAGACCCATCACCGCGGCCAGATAACCACGCTGCTTAGTCAGATGGGCCTCGATATCGGGACCACCGATCTGCCTTTCATGGACCGCTTCCAGGGCTGAATCTCGAAGCCGCCCCGATTGCCGCCCAGGCGGGCAATCCCCGCTTCACCTCGGCCGGGATATCGGCTACAAACTCCCCCGTCGTGCGGGTGTGGCGGAATTGGTAGACGCGCTAGACTCAAGACTAGGGTCCTTGCTTGGGAAACTTGGCAAGAGCAGGTGTCAAACTCGGGGAAACCTTCCAGGTCGTGCTGATGGCAATCCCGAGCCAAGCCCTGGAAACAGGGAAGGTGTAGAGACTTTACGGCACCCACCTAAGGCCGGACCGGCTATGGTGATGAGAAAGTCCAGACCACAAACACCGGTGACGGTGGCAGCGAAAGCTGTAGTTGGTAAGCAAAATCTAGTGTCCCTAGGACGTGCCGGTTCGAGTCCGGCCACCCGCACCATTTCTCCCTACATTGAACCTGGAGCCGGTTCGCCCGCAGGCACTCCGCCGACCGTGCAAGCTATTTGCCGTTGATTGTTGCGCGAATTCTTGGTCTCGCCACGCAAGGCGCGAAGATCGTCTGAAATGGATGCTGAAAACCAGTCACGGGATTGCAATAACAAACCGATTTCTTAACCCTCGAAAAATATGCGACGGTACGCGTTGGTATCGATGTGCAGTTTTCGCGTTTACGGCCCAATTTGATTTCGGGATCATTTTCACCATGGAACCTGTTTAAGGAGTCAAGTCCGAACAGTCGGACTGGACATATGCGACATGTGCGTGTGACACCAATCCCGAGAGATTTGGCCCTTTCGCCGATTTGATTGAAATGTGGCAGCAGCGCGCGGGCGGGGGTGGCCTGCTTCCCGCGCGGGCGGATTTTCAGGTTGAGGATTTCGCGCCTTGGATGGGCCGGATCTTCATCGCCCGGATCGAACAAAACCCTTTCGCCCTGCGCTTTACGCTCTGGGGTACGATACTGACGCAATGGTGGGGCATTGATTACACCAACAAGACTCTGGGGGAACATTCGATAGAGCCGGCGAGTTGGCGCGAAGAGGTCGCCTATTTCAGGGAAATGACCGAAAGGCCATTCATCGGCATAGCGTCGGGCTATCTTTCCCAGCATGGCCGCCGGCACACGAAGGTGCTGGCGGTTGACCTGCCTATGGGCGAGACGTCGGAAGTTACCCATGTGCTTTGCGCGCATATACGGATCGAACATGATGAATCCGTCGTCGATATTCTGGCGGATTGTCCGTTAGTGCCGTTCACCCCGACACCGCGTCCATGAATTCCCAATCGTGCGGACCGGCCTTCTTGTCCGGTGCCGGAACTGTGCAATAGGTCGATTTTTATGTTATGATTCGCGGTCCTCGCACCTTTAAACAGGATTTGGAGGACCAACTCATGAAAATCCGGGAGATTTTGCGGCATAAGGGCGCCGACGTGACGACGATTTCCGAGAACGCCACGATCGAGGAAGCCTTGGGAATTTTACGCGAGCAAAATGTCGGCGCCTTGATGATCAGCACCGGCGGAGATCCCGCCCGAGGCATTCTCTCGGAGCGCGACATCGTGCGCTCGCTCGCGGTTCGGGGCCAGGCGGTGCTCGAGGAGACCGTGGCGGCGAACATGACCTCTCCGGTGGTGAGTTGCGGTCCGGACACCTTGATCACCGAGGCGATGACGACGATGACGTCGCGGCGGTTCCGGCACATGCCGGTCGTCGAAAACGGCGCGCTCGCCGGGATCGTGAGCATCGGCGATCTGGTAAAATACCGGCTCCAGGAACTGGAGGCCGAAGCCTCGGATCTCAGAACCTACATCGCAACGGCTTGAGCCAGCCGCGAGGATCGCCGGACGGCGCTTCCGGGTGCTCCGGTACGTCACGAGCCGTCGAGCGCCGCCTCCAAGGCCTCGGCCGCGGGCCTCAGGCCTTGGTCGCGCGCGAAGGCAAGGCAGGCTCCGAGAGCCGCTCGGGTGACCTCGTCGTTCGTTCCTTGCCGGACAGCGGCCAGCGCCCGGGCGCGGTCGACGATGAAATCGGTGAAGCGGGTCGGCTCACCCGACATGAGAGCGGTCAGCTTTGCCGCGTGATGCTCCAGGCGGTCCCAATCGCCGGTCTGCAAGGCATATTCTATCGCGGAATAGCGGTAAAAGACGTGATTGTGAGCGATAGCGCCGGCATCCAGCATTGCTTCTCCGGCGTCGAGCGCCCGATGAGCCGCGGCCGGTGAGTCCGCGAGTAGCGCTTCGGTTCCGCGGATCCAGGCCCCACAAAATTGGAAGGCCGGCCCTTCTGCCGCGTCGCAGGCGGCCGCCAACGATCGCCGGGCGGCATCCTTATCTACGCGGGCAATCTGCGTCATCGCGAGCATATTGAAGCCGTATGACTGGAACCTGCCGGAGGAAATCCGCTCGCTCTGTTGGATGATGTCGAACGCATGCTTTTCAGCCCCGGGATAGTCGCCGCGGAACAGCGCGTACAAGACGAGACCGTTGCCCGCGATGATCCGGGCCCTCACATTGCCCGCGCGCTCCGAAACCGCGCCGGCTTCCTTCAGCAATGCAAACGCGTTCACATAATCGCCGGAAAAAAGGGTCGTCCAGGCAACCATGGGAATGTTCGCTTCCTCGATGCGATGAAAGCCTTCCCGCCGGGCGAGGGCCACGCATTCGGTGAAATATCCTCTCGCGCTTTCGATCCGGCAGGAGGCGTAGGAAGCGTCCGCCAATCCGCCGAGGGCTTGGATCTGAAGCTCGGTATTGCCGGCGGTGCGCGCGTGAGCGACCGCCTTTTCGTGGGCGGCAAGGCACTCCTCGGTCCGGCCCAATGGGAAATAAAGGTTGCCGCGGGTGAATTCGATCTCGGCCAGGGGAGCATCCAATCCCGACGAGAGACAGATCTCCGTTGCTTCGTCGAGCCGGGTGAACGCCTGGTCGAACTTGTCGAGGATACGCATGCCCGCCGCCAGGCCCAGCAGGCACCGGACTTGATCGGCGGCCATATTCGCGAGTGACAGCGCCTCCTCGTAGCGTTCGATCGAAACCGCGCTATCGCCGATCAGTTGACGCACCTCACCGGCGAGGCACAACGCTTCGAACCGTTCTGCTTCGCCCGCCGCCAGGCGGATCGCCGCCTCCGAGAGGCTCAACGCCTGATCATAGTGGTAAGCTCGGAGTTGTTCGCGGGACGCGGCAAGATAGGCCTTGGCCGCGTCGGGATGCTCGCCCGCCTCCAAATGCCGGGCCCGCAGTCCGAGGTCTCGGCCGGCGAACCAATCGGCCGCCGCGACGTGCAGCGCGCGCCGGTCTTCGCCCCGCAACGTGCCGTATACGCCGTCCCGCACCAGGGCATGCACGAAAAGAAAACCGTCATCTTCGGGGCGGACCAACTGATGGGTGACGAGGCCGGTGCAATCATAGGCCGCGTCTCCGACCATCGCGGCGACGGTCGCCGCGAGAAAGCGTTGCCCGAGGACCGCCGCCGCCTGAATCGCCCGGCGGTCGCCATCGCCGAGATGATCGAGCCTTGCCTGCACGATGCTTTGTACGGAACCGGGCACCGCATGCTCGGCATTCTCGCGGGCATTTCGCAGCAACTGGTCGAGAAACAGCGGATTTCCCGCGGCTCGCGCTATGCAGGCTTGCGCAAGCGCGTCGTTCGCATCCCGATATTCCTTGGCGAGATCCGCCGCGTCGGCGTCGTTGAGAGGGCCCAGATCGATTGTCGTCAGCGGACAGCGCCGCACCTTGGCCCGCCAGGCGCGACTGATGGGATCGCCTTCGATCCTGGAGGTCATCAGCATGATCACCGGCCGATCCGCGATGGCTTCGGCGAGCACCGCAAGCCGGTCGAGCAGCAAGGGGTCGGCCCAGTGGATGTCCTCGATCCGCAGAAGCAATGGCGATCGTCCGGCGGTCGCGTGGGCCAGCGCCCCGACGGTATCGGCGAGGCCGCGCATCCGGGTCGGGTGGTCCATGGAGTCATGAATGGTCCGCAAAGGTTCAGGTTGCGGCAGATCCAGCAAATCGTTCAGATGAACCGCCCGGTCCTGGTCAAGCAGACCGGAGGAAAGCACGGCATCGGCGGCGGCACGGCGGATCGCTTTTCCGATTCCAGGGGCGATGCCCAGCAGACTTCGCACCAGGGCGGGGATTGCATCGCGGCCTTTGCCGGCGCCGAAATCGAGCACCAGGGCGGTATGACACGCGAAGCCTCCGGCCACGACCTCGGCTTCGAACCGATCCACCAGACGAGTCTTGCCGATACCAGCCTCGCCGCGCAGCAGAACAAGTTGTCCGCCGCCCGTCTCCCGGCATTCGGAGACGGCGCCACGGAGTTGCCGCAGTTCCCGGGTTCGGCCAACGAATGGCCCCTCGCTGTCGGCATCCGTCGCCCGGCGTATTCCGGTCAGCCGCCATGTCTTGACCGGTTCCTTGAAGCCCTTGACCTCCACATCGCCGATAAATTCCGTACTCGCGAGGCTCGATACCGCGTTCTGGACCGCATCGGAGATGAGGGTTTCCCCCGGTCCGGCGAGATCCTGCAACCGGGCCGCGAGATTTACCGACGCGCCGGTCATGGTGTATTCGTCGAAGGCACTGCTGCCGGTTCTCCCGGCGACGACCTGACCGCTGGCAATGCCGACATGAGCGATCAGGGGCGGCGAGAAATCCGCCAATTGGCGATGAATGTCCATGGCGGCCCGCACCGCGCGCTGCGGATCGTCGGTATGGGCGACCGGCGCCCCGAACACCGCCATCACGGCATCGCCGATATGCTTGTCAATGGTGCCGCCGAAGCCGTTTATGATCTCGTCGACAACGGCGAAATAGCGCTGCAGCAGCTTGTGCACCTCCTCGGCGTCCAAACTGGTCGACAGGGTCGTGAAGCCGGAAAGATCGGCGAAAAGAACGGTAACCTGGCGCCTGGCGTTCGCGCTGTCCGTCGCGGCCGGGCGCGGGACGGAAACCGCCAGGCCCGATGGTCTCGGGTGCTTGGACGTTTCTTTTGACTTTTCCGGCTCGGATCCGCCGTCCGTCAGGCTCCGAATTGCCGCGGCCATGCGTCTGCGGTCGCCCAATGAGAGACCGAGTTCCTTCAGATCCTCTTCCGAAAGCTCGCCCAGAATGTCGAGATCGATATCGTTCTCTTTCAACACGGCCAAGTGCCGGGCGAGGTTGTGCGCCTCGAGCCACCGTGCCAGGTCGGTCATCGAGATCAGCGAGGCCGGAGCCGCACCATCGGGACGGTGCCGGCTCTACAGGAATTGATGCAAGGTCTGATGGAGCTCACGACTGCTGCCTCTACCCGCGTCCATAGACGTCATCGTATCGCTGAATATCGTCCTCGCCCAGATATTCGCCGGATTGCACCTCGATGATGATCAGCGGCTCGTCCTCCGGATTTTCCAGGCGGTGTACCCATCCCAAGGGGATATCGATGGATTGATTGCGCGCGAGCAGACTGGTCTGCAGCGTGTCGAGATCCGGCCCCTTCGTCACCTTGGCGGTGCCGGCGATCACCACCCAATGCTCCGAGCGCTTCTCATGGCGTTGCAGGGAAAGCGCGGCTCCCGGCCTCACCGTGATCCTCTTCACCTGATAGGTCGGCCCGGCATCGATGCCTTCGAACGTACCCCAGGGGCGATGCACCAGCGCATGGGTCGTCACTTCGGGCCGCCCGGCCGCCTTCAGGGCGTCGACCGCGTGCTTGACGTCCTGAGCATGGTTCATGCCGGCGACCAGAACCGCGTCGGACGTCTCCGCGATGATCACGTTTTCAACACCGATGGCGGTAACCTGACGTGATTCCGCGCGGATCAGGGTATTGCGGACATCATGCGCGGCGACGTCTCCGATCAGGGCGTTTGCGTGCTGGTCATGCTCCGAGATCTCCCAGAGCGCGGTCCAGGACCCGACGTCGCTCCAACCGGGATCGACGGGCACCACGGCGGCCTTGTCGGTTTTCTCCATGACCGCGTAGTCGATGGAGATCGACGGCGCGCGGGCGAAGGCTTCCGGGTCGGGTCGCAGGAAGTCGAAATCCCGGGTCGCGCCGTTCAGGGCGGCGCGGCATGTGGCTTCGATTTCCGGTGCCAGACGACGCAATTCGTCGAGAAAAGCACTCGCCTTGAACAGGAAAAGGCCGGCATTCCAGAGATATTCGCCCGAGGCCGCATAGCACTTGGCGGTATCGAAGTCGGGCTTTTCGACGAACCTTTCGACGTCATGACAGCGCTCGGCATCCTCGATCGCCGCGCCGAACTTGATATGACCGAGACCGGTTTCCGGGCGGTGCGGTCGAATCCCGAAGATCACCAGCCGGTTCCGCTGTGCGGCGGCGATCCCGGCCCCGATCGCGGCGCGCAAGACCTCGGGCTTACTCACAACATGGTCCGAGGGCAGCAGCAGCACCAGCCCTTCCGGGTCGTCGCGCACCACCTTGAGTGCGGCCAGAGCCGCCGCCGGCGCGGTATTGCGCCCTTCGGGCTCAAGGATGATGTCGGACGGCGTGATCCCGATTTGGCGAAGCTGATCGGTGACGATGAAGCGGTGCTCGGCGTTGCAGATGATGGTCGGCTCCGCGTACATGTCTTTCCCGCGCACCCGGAGCGCGGTTTCCTGCAACATGGTCCTCGGGCCGGCAAGCGCCAAAAGCTGCTTGGGGAACAGAGCCCGGGACACCGGCCAGAGGCGGGTTCCGGAGCCTCCCGAAAGGATTACCGGGTGAAGTGTCGTCATGGGTCTTTCACAAATCGCGGGGTTGACCGGAACAGAACGCGTCCCCACGCTCTAACAGCAATACTCATGGGGCGAAAGGGGCGGCGATGATCGTGGTGTTCGGTTCCGTGAACGCGGATCTGTTCCTGAATGTGGATCGGCTTCCGGTCCGGGGGGAAACCGTGCTCTGCCCAAGCTATGTCTTTCGGCCCGGAGGCAAGGGCGCCAATCAGGCGGCGGCGGCGGCCCGCGCGGCGCGGCCGGGCGGCCATGTGAGGATGATCGGCCGGGTCGGGCGCGATCCCTATGCCGGTCCGGTGCTCGATGCGCTGCGCGTCGGCGGCGTCGATACCGATCTGATCGCCGAGACGGACGGCGTCACCGGAACCGCCGCCGTGATGGTTGAAAAGGGCGGCGAGAACCAGATCGTCGTCGCCAGCGGCGCCAACCTGGCGGTCACCGCGGATCAGATTCCCGACGCGCTGCTGGGCGCCGACACAACCGTCGTCCTGCAGATGGAAGTTCCGGTGACGGAAACTGAAGCCGTGATCCACCGGGCGCGGCGCGCCGGCTCGCGGGTTGTCCTGAACCTTGCGCCCGCCATGCCGATCGATGAATCGGCGCTCCACGCCTGTGACGTCCTCGTTCTGAACGAGATTGAGGCGAATACCCTCGCCGGAAGCGACGGCGCAGCGGAGAACCACGCGCAATATTTCGCCAAACGATACGCGCTTGACTGCATCATCACCCTCGGCGCCGATGGGGCGGTCTTGGCGGGTGACGACATGCTGTTCCGGATCGGCGCACTGGATATCGAGCCTGTCGACACCGTCGGCGCCGGAGATGCGTTTGTCGGTGCCTTGGCGGCGAGCCTGGATGGCGGCGCCGCGATCACCTTTGCGCTGCGTCAGGCGAGCGTGGCGGCCGGCCTCGCCTGTCTGCAGGAGGGCGCGCAGTCCGGATTGCCGACCTTGGCCGAAATTGAAAGCGTAACCCCTCGGCTTGCGTCGGCGATACTGCTGGTTTAAGCCCGATTGTCCTATATTTCTTGTTCGATTTCGATTTGCTGGAGACGATCAGATGCCCGTGCTTTTCGAAGGCGGCCGGATTTTCGACGGGACCGGCGGCATTCCCGCCGGCCACGGTGTCATGGTGGACGGAGATACCATCGTCGCCGTCACTCCGTTGGGGGAATTTTCGGGACATGCGGGACCGCGGATCGATACCCGCGGCGGCACCCTGCTGCCGGGGCTGATCGACTGCCATGTGCACCTGGTCTATGGCGGAGAGCCGGATCCCGGAAGCGCCCAAGGCAAGCTCTCGGACGGTCAGATCACCATCCGCGCGCTGGAGCATGCCCAAGCGTCGCTCGCCGGCGGCATCACGGGGTTGCGCGATTGCGGCGGCAAGGACTATCTCGAATTCGCGGTGCGTGACGCGGTCAACGCGGGACGGCATCTCGGCCCGACGATCCGCGCGGTCGGCCGGATGATCTGCATGACCGGCGGTCACGGCAACCGGATCGGCCGGGTCGCCGACGGTGTCGAAGACGTGATCCGCGCGGTGCGGGAGCAGATCCATGCCGGCGCCGACCAGATCAAGATCATGGCCACCGGCGGCGTGATGACTCCCGGCGTGAACCCGGAGGATGCGCACTATACTGCACAGGAAATCGCCGCCGGAATTGCCGAAGGCAAGCGTTTTAACCGGAAATCCGCAAGCCATGCACAAGGATCGGAAGGAATTCTGAACGCCGTGCGCGGCGGCATCAGTTCGATCGAGCATGGCATCTTCATGACCGATGAATGCATCGCCGAGATGATCGAGGCGGGAACCTATCTGGTGCCGACGCTCGCGGCGGTCGCCAATATCACCGGCCACGCGGATAAGGGGGTTCCGGACTATGTGATCGAGAAGGCGATGCGGGTTCTCGAAGTCCACAAGGAGTCGGTGCGGCGCTTCTATCAGGCGGGCGGCCTTATCGCCATGGGCACGGATGCGGGCACGCCCTTCAACCTGCACGGCGCCAATGCGCTCGAGCTCGGCTATATGGTCGATATCGGCATTGCGCCGGCCGACGCGATGGCGATCTCAACCCGCAACGCCGCGGATCTGTTGAGTCTAGGGGATCGCGGCACCATTGCAGCGGGCATGAAGGCCGATCTGCTGGTGGTCGACGGCGATCCGACAAAAGACATCGCCATGGTCGCGCGAACGGGCAATCACCGCCTGGTGATGAAAAACGGCATCATTGCCAAGGATCGCGGATCGGCCTCCAATAGAGCAGCCGCCGCGCCGCCGGTCGGCCGTTTCGCCACCGCCGCGAGCGCCGGCTTCTGAGCTCACCCGACAGTTGCGCGCTTTCCAGGGAGGACCCTCATGGCCATCATCAACCGCATCGCCGACTTCCACGAGGAACTGACTGAGTGGCGGCGGGAGCTGCACCGGCATCCGGAAACCGCGTTCAAGGAGGTCTGGACCTCGAACTTCGTTGCCGAGCGGCTGGAATCCTTCGGCATCGAGGTGCATCGTGGAATTGCCGAGACCGGCGTGGTCGGCGTTTTGCGGGGCTCCGGCGACAACGGCCGCAAGATCGCGCTCCGCGCCGACATGGACGCGCTGGATCTGACCGAGGCCAACGAGTTCGAGCACAAGTCGCTGAACCCCGGAAAGATGCACGGCTGCGGGCATGACGGACACACCACCATGCTGCTGGGGGCGGCGAAGTATCTCGCGGAGACCCGGAATTTCGACGGCACCGTCTACTTCATCTTCCAGCCCGCCGAGGAGAATGAGGGCGGCGGGCGGCGGATGGTCGAGGAAGGCCTGTTCGAAAAGTTTCCCGCCGAGACGGTCTGGGGCATGCATAACTGGCCGGGCATGCCGGTCGGCACCTTCGCCGCGCGCTCCGGCCCGATGATGGCCGCCTATGACATGTTCGAGATCGACGTCACCGGCGTCGGCGGCCATGGCGCCATGCCGCATCTTGGGGTCGATCCGGTTCTGGTCGCCTCGCAGATCGTCGTCGCCCTGCAATCCATCGCCAGCCGCAACATCAACCCGATGGACTCCGTGGTCGTGTCGGTTACCCAGATTCATGGCGGCGATGCCTACAACGTCATCCCCCAGCAGGTCCGCCTCGCCGGCACCTGCCGGGCCTTCAGCCCCAAGGTGCATGACAAGATCGAGCCGCGCATGCGCAAGATCTGCGAAAGCGTCGCCGAGGCCTTCGGCGCGACCGCCGAACTCCGGTACGAAAAGCGCTATCCGCCGACAATCAATTCGGTGGCGGAAACCGAAACCGCCGCCGCCGTCGCCGCCGAGATCAGCGGCGCCGAGTTCGTGATCCGCGATCCCGAGCCCAGCATGGGCGCCGAGGATTTCGCCTTCATGCTGCAGGAAAAGCCCGGCTCGTATATCTGGATTGGCAATGGCCCCGCCGGCCCGGGCGAACAGCTTCACAACCAGGGCTATGACTTCAACGACGAGGCCCTGCCGATCGGTGCCAGCTACTGGTCGCGCCTGGTGGAGACGGAACTGGCCCGGGCGGGCTAGCGGCCCTTCGGGCGAGGAAACTCCAACCGGGAGCCGGCGCCATGTTGTCGATCTCCGCGCTACGGCCCGCCCGTCTGGAAGCGGACAAGCTGCGCCCGGTCACGCTGGAGATCGAGACCGGGACCTGCGTTGTGGTGATGGGCGCCTCTGGCTCCGGCAAGTCGATGCTGTTGCGGGCGATCGCCGATCTGGATGTCTCAGAAGGAACCGTGACGCTTGACGGCGTCGAGCGCGCCTCGGTCGACGCGCCGGTCTGGCGCGCGCGGGTCGGCTATCTCGCGGCCGAGCCCGGCTGGTGGGGCGAAACCGTCGCCGAGCATTTTCTTGTCTGGGACGCGGTTCGCGAGACGGTCCGCCGGCTTGGCTTTGAGGAGGATTGTGGCGGTTGGCCGGTCCAGCGCCTCTCGACCGGTGAACGCCAGCGCCTGGGATTCGTCCGTCTGCTGGAGCGGGAGCGGCGCGCGTTGCTACTGGATGAGCCGACCAGCGGCCTCGACGAGGACACCGAGGCAACGGTCGAGGACATGGTGCGGGAAAGGCTGGAGGCGGGTTGCTGTGTCCTCATGGTGACCCATGACGAGGCCCAGATGAAGCGTCTTGCCACCAAGGGCTACCGTCTGGAAAACGGCGCCTTGCGCGAGGTCTGGCAGAAATGAGCTATGTCGCCCTCGACTATTGGGACCTGCTGATCGCGGCCAGCCTGCTCCTGGTAAATGGCGGGCTGTCCCTGGCGCTCGATCTCGGGCTGGTCCGCGGCCTCGCGATCGCCGCGGTGCGGATGACGGTTCAGCTCATGCTGGTCGGGCTGATCCTGGAGGCGCTTTTCACCGCGGTCTCGCCTCTCTGGACCGGCCTCGCGGTGCTGGTGATGCTGAGTTTCGCCGGCTACGAGGCGATGGGACGCCAGCGCCGGCGCCTGCGGGGGATCTGGTCCTATGGGCTCGGCACCGGCGCGGTGACCTTCGCCTCGGTCCTGGTCACAGCCTTCGCGCTCACCACCCAGGTGGCGCATGACCCCTGGTACCACCCGCAATACGCCATCCCGCTCTTGGGCATGGTCCTGGGCAATGCGCTGACCGGAGTGGGGCTGGCGCTGGATTCGCTGAGCAACGGCCTAGCGACGGGGCGGGCGGGGGTCGAGGCGCGCCTCGCGTTGGGCGAGACGATCCGGAGCGCGACCCTTCCGGTTGTCCGGGCGGCGATGCGCACCGCCCTGATTCCGACGATCAACGCCATGGCGGCGACCGGGCTGGTGACCCTGCCGGGCATGATGACCGGCCAGATCCTCTCCGGCGTCGAGCCGCAGGAGGCGGTCAAGTATCAGCTTCTGGTGATGCTGCTGATATCCGGCGGCACCGGGATCGGAACCATCCTCGCCGTCCAGGGCGGCCTCTGGCGCCTGACCGACAACCGCCACCGCCTGCGCCTCGACCGGCTCTCGGACCCGCGCTGAGGTTTTAGTTGTCGGCCCGGCCATTTTTGCTGGCCTATTTCAGCACGTCGCCAAGTGCCTCCAACAACTCCTCGCGATGGTCGGCGATCCAATCGTCGGCCCAGATCGCGGAAATGTGGCCGGTTTTGGAGTCGGCGGTCAGGATCATTGGTGCGACGTGCAAATACCTGGCGTCATAGAGACCTTGATCCGTATAAATGACCAACAAATCGGCGCTGCCATCACCGGTCCAGTCAGCCGCCGCGAAGAGGGCTATTTCCCGATACCAAGAATCCCTGCCTTCCCATCGGGATAACATCATGTATTTAGATTGTTCCTTGGTGATAACTATACGGCTTTCAGCGCCTTCACGTATGAAGAATTGGAAAAAGACCGGGCTAGGAATGCCGGACAAGGAAGGACCGAATGAGGATCTGAAGGATTTTAAATCCAGGCGTTTTTCAATGTCGGATATCAGATCTTTAGCATCGAAGGTTCGGATTGGGGCTGGTTTGCCCTGGTGAAGCAGCGCCATGACTAGGCAGGGGTAAAAGATTTTCTGTACGCGGTAGCCAGAGTTGACGAAATCATGGAGCAAGCCCTCATCCGCTAAGATATCCCGCAGCCTGGAGCAGCGTAGGGAAAGTCCTTTTTTAAGGTTACTAAACTCTCCGTCGTACGCGTCGGGCTGATCTTCATTCCACTTCAAATACTCTCCAAGTCGCGGTTGCCATAGGGTAAGCCCCAAGACAGTCTTTGGGCTTCCATCAACGGCCCACCACTCGACAAAGGCATGACGGCTAGATGCCGCCATGCCAAGGGTCGAAATGAGTGCAATGAGCACCCACGTTAGTGCTTTGGTTGCCTGTCCAACCATTGTTTCAGATACCGTCCTTCCTTCAGTCGACGCTCGGGGGTTGTAGAATCGCCAAAGTTCATCAACTCCTGTTGCGCCGCGTGCCAATCCTGTTCGGTAATGTGTTTCCAGTATTTCGGTGCTCCTCCATCGTGGGCGGGTTTTTTAATATCGGCTCCATATTGCCACACAAGCGACGCGATGACAGTCTGTATTTCGCGTGGAAGTTGTGAAAATGGTTTGAGGCCGAGTTTGCTCATGACTTCCTGATTGTAGAGCTGCTCGAATCTGCCCAGGATGTCGCGCTTGATGTTTTAGTCCAGTTGATCGGCGTCCATTTTCGTGATCTTGAGCGGTCGTTCCGCCAGCAAACGACGGGCCGGGTCGCCCTTTATCCCGAGATAGGGTTCAAGTTTCTTCTTGAGATCAGGCGTCAGGTTCAGCCGGTTGAGGTCGATCATGTTCCGTTGGCCGAGGTCCACGCCCGTGGCAACCGTGACGCCTGAGTTGCGACCAGGCCAATACCCCTCCAGTTTTTGGCCACCTTCGTGTTGGGAAATGAAGGTCCAGTCGATATTCATCATTCGCATCCTTGTCATGGGCGGCGCGCCGGGCGCGCTCGCCGGT
>JAYOEU010000027.1:0-539 GCA_038116915.1 Alphaproteobacteria bacterium | reverse complement strand
TCGGCGCATCCCGCGCCAACCCGGCCAAGGTGTGAATTCCATACCCCCAGAGTCTGGGAGTGAATAAAAAATATTCAAGAAAAGATCGCAAACCCGGTGGCGCGGCTTCGCCATCGATCATCGAATACAACCAGTCCGATAGTAGTGGACCGAGCAAGTGGCCTAGTTTTAGGCTTTGATTATCCGTCGCCCTGGCGAAAGGCAGGGCCTATCATCTGGTTGTTCAGCTTGCACCAATTGCCATTCCACCCGGCTCGCCCAAGACCGAACCCGCCACGCTGCACCATCGAGGCATGGCCCTGCCTTTCGCCAGGGCGACGGAGACGGATATTGGGGAGAAATGCTCAGCAGGCCGGTTTGCCGTGATCCGTCGCCGCCAAACGCCTCGCCATGTCGGGTAGCAGGCTGTCCCGTTCGGCGAGCCGTATCGTGGGTGTGCCGATGAGCCCGGCCAGCAGCCATTCGAGATCACCCTCGGCCATGCGGGGGGAGCGGATCCGGCGCGGCGGGATCGGCACGAACACCCGCCCGTCCCAATG
>JAYOEU010000026.1:0-31669 GCA_038116915.1 Alphaproteobacteria bacterium | reverse complement strand
CGCGGGCCCGCCCGCCGGGGCGGTTTGCGGCGGGGGGGCCCCCCCCGGGGGGCCCCCACGACCACGATGAGGATCAGAAGCTCGTGCAAGGGAGTCTTCCCGCTTCAGATCACTTGTATTTCGCGACTTCGGATTTGATGAAGTCCAACATCGCGCGGCCCGGACGGTTTTCGTCCTCCTGGGATTTGACCCACTCTTCCCAGAGATCATTGGCACCGGCGGCAAGCTTCGCCCGCTCCTCAGCCGAGAACTTCGCCACTTTGAGCTTCTCGTGGAAAATCGGGATCCATTTGTCGTCGGCTTCCTTGTAGGCCTTCAAAAGAGCCTCGGAGGCGAGCTTTTGCGCCTCAGGGAGCTTGTCCTGAAGCTCCTTCGGGAGCTTGTCCCACGCATCCTGACTGACGCCGATGAAACACATGAAGCCGCTCATGGCCATGCCTTCGGTCACGTATTTGGAGACCTCGTACAGTTTGTATGCGCCGAACGTGTAGGAATACGGGAAACCGAAGCTGTCGATCGTGCCGCGCTCAAGGGCGGTGTAACCTTCCGGCGCCGTCACCATGGTCGGCACCGCACCGAAAACCGCAAGGGCCTTGGCGTTCAGACCGGAGATCCGCATTTTCACGCCCTTCATGTCGGCGGTATTGCGGATTTCCTTGTTGCCCATGAATTCATAGGCTGGCAGGAAGGTCGGAGCGAAATACTTGATGTTCCAACGATCGCGCAGCTCGCTGACGATCATCGGATTGGCATAAACCGCCGCGTCGACCTTGGCGCGGTCTTCCGTCTTCGACGGGGCGAGGAACGGCAGTTCCATCCCCGAAAGCAACGGCATCTTATTCGGATAGTAGCCCGCGCACATCAGACCGCCTTCATATCCGCCGGACTTGATCGCCTCGGGTGTCTGGCGCTCCGGACCCAGAGCGGCGCCGTAAGCGAGCTTCAGATCAAACTTGCCGCCAGACTCCTTCTTGTAGAACTCGACCATCGCCTCAATGCCCCTGGTAACGGCACGGGACGATCCGAAGATGTTGATGTTCCAGACGATATCCTGGGCCGAAACGGCCACTGGCGTACCCATCGTGGCGGCCGCGAAAGAGGCAGCGGCAAGCGCGGACAGGCAAAGCTTCTTCCCAATAACGGCCATGTTCACCTCCCAGGTAAAACCGTTAATTCACGAACAAACTTTTTTGAGTCGTTCCAGCGGACATCGTCCCTTGCCGCGAACAAAACCTTGCAAAAGGCCTTGTCGCGTTTTACCGCTCGGTATTTTTCGCGGAACGATCGTATCGGCCTATACAGTATATCCTGGGGTCTAACAAGATATCTTATAGATCGCGAAAAGCGATTTTTTGGTCATCGTAATATATTGTATTTATTGTGTTTTCTTTGATGCCCCTGACCATCCTTGACCAGTGCCGAACGGCACTGCACGGTTCCGGAGCAACCCGGCTCATGCTTTCCAGGAAAAAAATGGCAATGGACCCCCAACGCGGTCACTTTGGAAGGATGGTCAGAGTGCCCCTGGCGGCGGTATCCCTGGCCTTGATCGCTTGGATCGTGCCGGGAGTGGCGCCGGCTCAATCGCCTTTGACGACCTGGTCCGACCGGCCGGTCCGCGCCGCGATCGTCGACTTCGTGGAGCGCGTTACCACGGCCGGAAGCCCCGAATTCGTTCCCCGCGACGAGCGGATCGCAACGTTCGACATGGACGGCACGGTGATTACCGAAAAGCCGGCAAGCGCCCAAAAGCTCATCGCCATGGCCCAGGTTTGCGTGCTTGGCACCAACGAGCCACAGCGCAAAGATCAATCGCCCTTCTGGGAGGCCTGCGCGGAGGATTATGCTTATTTTCCAGGCTTCGCCGGGAGCCGGACCTTGCGCGACCTGCTGACCGGACAGACCGAGGCCGCCTTTCGGAGTTACGCCGGGAAGTATCTGAAACTGGCGAAGCATCCGGGATTTGACCGGAAGGTCGGCGACATGGCCTACGCGCCGATGCTCGAGCTTGCGCGCTATCTGCGGGAAAATGGATTCGGGCTTTACCTTGTTTCAGGCTCGAGCCAGCCCCTGGTTCGTGAATTTGCCGCGCGGCTGTTCAATCTGGAGGACAGCCATGGAATCGGCACCGAGTGGCCGCTCGAATTCGTCGCAAATCCCGGCCCGCGCAGTGAGCCGGTCTTCCGCTGGAGCCGAGGCGAACCGCGCCTGCCCAGCGTCTTCGGTCCGGGCAAGCCGCTTGCCATCCTGCGGCACATTGGACGCCCGCCGATCTTCGCCGCCGGCAATTCGATGGGCGATTTCGAGATGCTGCAATACGCCACCGGGCGGCGGGGACCGGGAATGGGGCTCGTCATCGTTCACGACGACGCGCACCGGGAATATTCCTACGCGGATTCCGGGATCGAGGCCGCGGCCATGGAAAACGGCTGGTCGCTCGTCAGCATGAAAAACGACTTCAAGACCGTCTTCGCCGATTGACGGAAATCGTCAGCCGAGGTTGAAGCCCTTGCGGGTCAGGTAGGCGGCGAGTTGTTGCCGCTCCACCGTCGATACCTGCCTCGCCTTGTCTTCCGACCAGCCGTAGAAATCCGCGTGTCCGAACGCATCGACCCGGCGCTGCTTTTCCTGAGGTATGGAAAACCGGGCATCGCGGCGCCGGTCATAGGCATCGACTTCCGCTTCCAGGTTGGCATCGTCATAGCGGTCGACATGGACATTGACGGCCGGATGCAGGCGCATGCTGACAAAACCCTCGGCGACCGGATACCCGGCGGTCATCCCGGCGAGCGGAAAGACATGATCGGGCAGTTCCACGATTTCGGCGATCCGGTCGATATGGTTGCGCACGACGCTGATCGGACAGCAGCCGAGCCCCACCGCCTCGGCGGCGCGGATGAAGTTCATCAGAACGATGCTGGCATCGGAAGCGGCGTTCAGGAAGGCATCGAGATGATCGTTCGCGAAAGGCTTGCCGCGCATTTCGCAGATCCGTCTGATCCGCCGGCTGTCTCCGAGAAAGATCATCATGACCGGACAGGTCCCGATCCATGGCATTGCCGGCATCAGCTCCGCGATGGCCTTTCGCTTTGCGGGATCCCGCATAATGACGACGGCCCCCTGTTGCAGATCCGATTTCGCCGGCGCCGAGAACGCCGCCGCCAGCAGCACTTCAAGCAACTCGTCCGGGACCGGCTGATCGGTGAACCGGCGGTGCGTCCGGTGCGAGAGAATGCTCGCCAATTCGCCCTCGGCGGGCATGCCGGCGCCGGCGCCACTTGAAACCCCGTAGCGGTGTTCGATCAGATCGGCGATCGTCTTGCCGGCATGTTTATCGGTGGTCATGGCATCCTCGCTTGGTCACGGTACGGCAATTGTGCCCGCAAGAACTTAAGCTCGGCAAGACCGCCAGCCGCTAAAGGCCGATCAGCGAAGCCAGGTGGTCGATTTGGGTTTTCCAGGAATAACCCGCCATCAGGTCGGCGCCCGCGGCACCGATGGCGCGGGCCTTCTTTCGGTCCCGGTAGACTATTTCCAGCGCCTCGAGAAT
The DNA here is from genome assembly GCA_038116915.1 of Alphaproteobacteria bacterium. Lineage (GTDB taxonomy): Bacteria > Pseudomonadota > Alphaproteobacteria > Thalassobaculales > Thalassobaculaceae > JADHLJ01. The sequence goes on along the minus strand of JAYOEU010000026.1, from coordinate 28,119 downwards.
TTCCTCGATGTCGCTTTCACCCCAACCTTGCGTCGAAAGCTCGGGATGTTTGATGACGACCGGGTTCTGCCGGCGGAGCGGCAGGCAGGCGCCGTCCTCAATAATGTCTAAATGCCCGGAATTGGCGGACAGCACGCAGGGCACCCCGCAAGCCATGGCCTGCATGGCGATCAGATTGGTGCCGCCCTCGCAGCGATTGGGAAACAGCGCCACATCCGCCTCGCGCATGATCTGCGGTAGGTTCCAGTTCACGGTCAATGGAAGGGCCCGCACCGCGTCAGCGGGCAATCCCGCCTCATCGAACATCCGCTCCCAGTTGATCCCGGCATCACCGACGCACTTCATCATGCCCGGATGGTAAGGAGACTGGTTGAGCAAATTCACGAAAAAGCCACCGAGAATGGGATTGTCCCACAGGCAGACCAGCAGCGTTTCCGGATGGCGCTCGCGAAACCTTCTGACCGCCTCGATCACGATATCCTGTCCCTTGCGGATTTCGAGCTTCCCACCGGAAAAGATCACAAACCGGTCTTTCAGATAACCGCGCCTCGGCGCCGGGTGAAACAGGGCCGTGTCGACCCCTTGTAGGCACATCTCGGTGTATTGCACACCACGCTCCCGCAGCACGTCGCGTGCCCATGTGGAACCCGCTGTCAGGGTGTCGAACGAGGCATAGGTCTCCAGCGCCTTTATCGAAATCGCCGGATTCTCCAAAAACACCAAACCGTGGGTTTGCGAGCCGCGATAATGGAAATCCGGATGAACGAACTGACGCGCGGCGTTGTTACCCAGGGCTTCCAAAACCGGGATTTTCAAGTTGACCCTGCCGCCTGGCTTTGACCGGGTCCGCATCGCCTGAATGGCGCCGCGATTTTTGGCCCACACCTCCTCCAACATCCCGCGCTCCAGCGGGTCGCCGGTATAGTTCAGGATATCGGAGAGCAGGACAGGCGTTGCCCGCCCCGACATCTTGAGTTGGACCGCGATCTGAAGCCCGAACAGGCCCCAGCCGAAATTGGGGCCCACCTGCCAGGAGATTGCTACTTCCGGTGCCATCGACGGATTCCCATGCGCGACCAACGGTTTGTAGCGCGACAAACACGGCCCCGCCAACCTTGTCCGGAGGAATGGCCCAATATTGATTCTGGGGGCTTTTCAGCGGAGCGGCGGCTGCTATAACGGCGCGCGATGAAACACTATCCGGGAATGAAAGACATGAAGATCGCGATTATCGGGTGCGGGGCGATGGGATCGGTCTATGCGGCATTACTGGCCGATGCCGGCAATGAGGTTTGGGCGATTGACACCTGGCGCGAACATGTCGACGCGATGAATGCCAAGGGACTTCGCGTCGAGGGCGCAAGCGGGGACCGCACCGTGCGGCTCAACGCGACGACCAAGGCCTCTGACGCGGGCGAGTGCGAATTGATCATCGTCGCCACCAAGGCCAGCGGTGTCGCCGCCGCCGCTCAGGCGGCGAAAGGGATCGCTGGGCCAGATAGCGTGATCCTGACGATCCAGAACGGCCTCGGCGCCGCCGACCGCATCGCCCAGTCCATCGACACCAGCCAGGTCATGATCGGCGTCGTCGGCGGCTTCGGCGCCTCGATGAAGGGTCCCGGCCATGCTCATCATAACGGCATGCAACTGGTCCGCATCGGCGAGATGAACGGCGGCGTCACGCCGCGTCTGGAGAAGGTTGTCGGCGCCTGGAGCGGCGCCGGCTTCACGGCCAAGGGATATCCCGACATCCACCAGATGATCTGGGAAAAGTTCATCTGCAACGTGACCTACAGCGGACCATGCGCCCTGATGAACCTGACCATCGGAGGCATCCATGCCAACCCGGCGGCCTGGTCGATCTCGCTCGCCTGCGCCCGCGAGGCCGATGCGGTGGCACGGGCCCAAGGCATCAAGCTCGGTTTCGACGACGTGGATAAGTATGTCCATGATTTCGGCGCCGCCATGCCCGGGGCGCGGCCATCGATGCTGCTCGATCACATGGCCTCCCGACCGTCCGAAGTCGATGCCATCAACGGCGCGGTATCCGTCGAAGCCGCGAAGGTCGGCATGACGGCGCCGGTGAACGAAACCGTCTCGCAACTCATCCGAGGCAAGGAATCCGCGTTCACCGCATAGCCATCCGGGCGGGGGAGCCGATTTTTCCCCCCGCCCCGTTTCTCCGGCTATTCTGACCCCCTGATTCAATCTCGGCGGGCGGAGCACATGACCGGCGAAATCCTGATTTCCGGCGGAACGGTCGCGACCCTCAATCCCGACCGCGCCGTATACGACAAAGGCACGGTTCTGATCCGGGGAGACCGGATCGCCGCCGTTGGTCCCGGCGATTCCGCGGCCCCGTCGGCCGGCGACGTCACCCGTATCGACGCGACCGGCATGCTGGTCCTGCCGGGCCTCATCGATTGTCACGGTCATGCCGGGCATGGCCTGATCAAGACTCTGGGCGGCGGCAGGGGCGATCTCTGGTTCAACGCCTGCCGCGAGGTCTACACGGTGGGCTCCACAACGGAATTCTGGAGCGCCGAGGCGGACCTGTCGGCCCTGGAGCGGGTCAAATCCGGGGTCACGACCGGCGTATCCTATCTCGGCGGCGGGGACAGCATTTCGCGGACCGATGATCCGGCGAGCGCCGCCGCGCATTGTTCGGCGGTCGAGGCGCTGGGCGCGCGCGCCGTCATCGCCGTCGGACCGAACCGTCCGCCCTTCCCCTGGACCTATGCCCGGCACGCCAAGGGGGCGACGGACTGCTTCGAGGTCAGCTTCGAGCGGCAAATGCGGGTCAGCGAGAGTATCGTCGGTCACTGGCACGGCAAGGCCGCCGGCCGGATTGAAATCGCGCTGACCTGTCCGGTCCATCATCCGGCGCGCGCCCTGCCCGACGGCGTGCTCGTCGACGAGGTTCGCGACCAGGCCCGCGCCACCCGCGATCTCGCGCGACGGCTGGGCGTCCGCTTCACCCAGGACGGCCACCGCGAGGGCAGCATCGAGGCCGCTCTCGACTGGGATCTGCTGGGTCCCGACGCCTATCTCTCCCATTGTGTCGACATTACCGAGCGGGAAATCGCGATCTGCGCCGAGACCGACACCCGTATCGTGCACAACCCCAGCGCCGTCGCCTCCATCCGCGGACGTTGTCCGGTGCCCGAATTGCTGGATGCCGGCGTGACGGTCGCGATCGGCTCCGACGGCGCCGCGCCGGACCGCAGCTTCGATCCGTTCCGGCACATGCAGCAATGCATGCATTACCATCGCCGCCATTTCCGCGACGATCAGGTCATGCCGCCCGGCAAGGTTCTGGAAATGGTAACCATCGACGCCGCCAGAACCCTTGGCCGGGAGCATGAACTCGGGTCACTGGAAGTCGGTAAGAAGGCCGATGTCGTGCTGCTCGACCTGCGCAAGCCGCATCTGGCGCCGGCCAACATGCCGCTCTACCGCGCCATTTGCTTCGCCAATGGCGCCGATATCGATACCACCATCGTTGACGGGCGCATCCTCATGCGGGGCAGACGAATGACCGCCGCCGATGAGGGCGGGATACTGGATGCCGCCGACCGCGAAACCGCGCTCGCCATTGAGCGGTGCGGCTTGCGGGAGCTGCTTGAGACACCGGAGGGTTTCTGGGGCCGAAGCCGCTACTAGGTTCCGGCCCCGGAACTCCCTCACGTTCACCGGCGCCTCAGATGCGTCCGAGGAAACTGTCCTGACCGCGCTTGTAGCCGCGGTTGCTCTGCGCCGGATTGCGGTTCACCAAGGGCCGGGCATAGAGCGGGTGAGTCGCGCTGCGCACCTCGTGCTCGATCTTGAACAGCACCTCGCCGCTGTCCAGGTCGACGATGTCGATGAACCGCCATTCATGGGCGTCCGATTCCATCGTGATCAGCCCGCGCTTCAACAGCTTCTTATAAGGACCGGCGAAATCCGCGATGTAGATCGCCACGTGGTGGCCGTCATAGTCCGGTTGTTTCGCGCGGGTCTCCATGAAATGCAGGTACTGGGCCTTGCCGGTGACCACCGAGGCGCATTTGCGGCCGTCGCGTTCGCCGACCGACGCATTGGCGCCCATGATCTCGGTATAGAAACGGGCGATTTTCTCGGCCGTTCCCACCGGCACGTTCAGTTCCACATAGGGCAGGCCGATCTGCATGTCGCCGTATTCTGAATCCGGGGCGTGGACGCGGAACTTGTTGCCCCAGGGACAGGTCGTCTCGATCCGGTTGTTCTTGCGTTTCACCGAAAACCGGGTGCCTTTCAACGGTTCCTTGACGGACTTCAGCGATTGTTCGACCTCGTCGAGATCCGGCACCACCATGCCGACGGTTCCGCGCAGAAACTGCGGCGACGGGTTCCGGCAGGGCAGATGCATCTGGCTGCGGCCCATATTGACCCACATGTTGTCGAGCCCGACCATCAGATACGGGTCCCGCGTATAGCCGAGGCCGCGGATATAGAAGGCGATCGCCGGCGCCTGGTCCGGGATCAGCAGGTTCACATGCTCCATGTGCAGGATATTGCCGAGCGACTCGGCGGCACGGTTATACTTGGCGGCCATGAAACTTCCCTCCCGACAGAATGAACGCGCGGCACGGAGTTTAGGCGTGGCGCCGGCCCGGCGACAACAACCAACGGAACGCAAGCAATCGTGAACGCGATGAAATGGTTTTCCGGGTAAAAGCAGCACTCCGCTCGGATTGGGGAAATTTGATGCGTCGACTGCAGAACCTCGTCTACCTTCTAGCCGTCCTTTTAGCGCCGGCGCCGGCAGCCGCCGGGCAGCGCTGCGGCATGCCCGACAACGCCTGCACCGTGGCGCTCGGCGGCTATCACATAGCCCTGCCCGAGAAGCCGGCCCCTGGCCCGATCCCCGTGGTCCTGCATTTCCACGGCGCCGGCGGATCCGGGGCGGGCGTTCTCGCCAACAAGGCGATGGTCGGCGCAATCACGGAACGTGGCTACGCGTTTATCGCGCCGAACGGCCTTGGCCGGGAAGGACGCAACGGGGGTTACTGGTCCTTCATTCCGGGCCGGCCGATCCAACGGGATGAACTCGCCTTCACCCGTCAGGTACTGGACGACGCGGTCGCCGCTTTCGGGCTTGACCGCAACCGGGTGCTGCTCACCGGATTTTCCATCGGCGGATCGATGACCTGGTATCTCGCCTGTCAGTCGCCGACGGGTTTTGCCGCCTACGCCCCGGTCGCGGGCGGGTTCTGGCGGCCCCACCCGACCGACTGCGCCGGCCCGGTCAAGTTGCTGCACACCCATGGCTGGAAGGATTCAACCGTCCCGCTGGAAGGCCGGCCGATCCGGGGCGGCGAGATCCACCAGGGCGATATCTTCCTCGGCCTGCAGCTTTGGCGCGCGAAGAACGGTTGCAACGCGGGGCGGCCCGACCGGTTCAACACCGATGGTCCGTTCTGGCGCAGGGTCTGGACGTCGTGCGATCCGGACACGGCGCTGGAACTGGCGATGCATGCCGGCGCCCACGGCGTGCCGGCGGGATGGGCCGCCATGGCGCTGGACTGGTTCGAGGCCGTGGTCCCGCCGCGGCCGTCCTCAAACTAACAGTGCGGAGCCGCCAGGATCGGAAGCGGGATATCGGCGCGCCTCCGGGCCTGACGGATTTATTCCGCGCCAATGACAGGGTATCGTCGCCGACGGACTTTGACCGAGTGACGGGAGCGTGGCGATGAGCGGGGTTTTGGACGGTATCCGGGTACTTGATTTCGGCCGGTTCATCGCCGGACCGTTCTGCGGGATGCTGCTGGGCGACATGGGCGCCGAAGTGATCCGCGTCGACCGCCTGGGCGGCAGCGAGGACCGGCATCTGGTGCCGGTGGCGGAGACCGGCGAGGGCCCGCTGTTCCTGGCGCTGAACCGCAACAAGCGCTCGCTGACCCTGAACCCGACCAAACCCGAAGGCCGCGAGATCGTGCGCCAACTGGTCAAGAGCTCGGATGTGGTGATCGCCAATCTGCCGCAGCCGACCTTGGAATCGATGGGCATCGACTATGACAGCCTGAAGGCGATCAAGGAGGACATCATCCTGACCACGGTCACCGCCTACGGCAACGGCGGTCCCTACAGCGAGCGGGTCGGCTTCGACGGAGTCGCCCAGGCTCTGGCCGGCAACACCTATCACGGCGGCCGTCCGGGCGATCCGATGAAGTCCTTCGTACCCTTCGCCGATTTCGGCACCGCGTCGCTTGCCGCCTTCGGGACCATGGCGGCCTTGTACGAGCGCCAGAAGACCGGCCGGGGACAGCTTGTCGAGGGTGCGCTGACCCGCACCGTCATGGCCTTCAATATCGGATTGCTCGGCGAGACCGCGGTGACCGGGATCGACCGGCCGGGCTACGGCAATCGCGGCTACAGTTCCGGACCCAGCGACGCCTTCAAAACCAAGGACGGCGGGGTCATGGTCCAGATCATCGGGCCGGCCATGTTCAAGCGCTGGGCCGATCTGATGGGCGAGGATCATTGGCTGAACGATCCCCGCTTCGCCGACGACATGGCCCGCGGTGACAACGGCGAGGCCCTGAGCGCCCGGATGGGCGATTGGTGCAAGGACAAGACGACAAAAGAAGTTCTCGACGCATTGGACGAAGCCCGGATTCCCTGCGGGCCGATCCTGAGCGCCAAGCAGACCCTGGAAGACCCGCATATCAAGGCGATGGACTTTCTCGAGGAGATGGCGTTCCCGGGGATGAACAAGCCGGCGGCGGTTTCCACCACGCCGGTAAAGCTGTCCAAGACGCCAGGCACGATCCGCCGGAGGACCGCGACCTTGGGCGAGCATATCGACCAGATCCTGGGTGAACTCGGCTATGACGCGGCGGCCATCGCAAGCCTGCGCGAGAAGCGGGTGGTCTAACCATCCCGCCTGCGACGACAAAGACCGCCCCCGCGACCCTTTCACGCCTTGATTCGCCAGGGCCTCTCCCCTATTTTCTCGCACCCGCAGCATAAACCCCGGAAGTGGCGAACTCCGATGGCCGAGACCGGCGCGCCCCGCACCGATTTCCAGTCCCTGATCCTGACCCTTCAGCGGTATTGGGCGGACCAGGGCTGTGTCGTCCTGCAGCCCTATGACATGGAAGTCGGCGCCGGCACCTTTCACCCGGCGACGACCCTGCGCTCGCTCGGCCCGGACGAGGTCTGGAACGCCGCCTATGTGCAGCCCTCGCGGCGGCCCACTGACGGGCGCTACGGCGAAAACCCGAACCGGCTACAGCACTATTATCAGTTCCAGGTCCTGATGAAGCCGTCTCCGGTGGACAGCCAGGAACTCTATCTCGGCTCGCTGAAGGCGATCGGGCTCGACCCGATGGATCACGACATCCGCTTTGTCGAGGATGACTGGGAGAGCCCGACCCTGGGCGCCTGGGGCCTCGGCTGGGAAGTCTGGTGCGACGGGATGGAGGTCTCGCAATACACTTATTTCCAGCAGGTCGGCGGCATCGAATGCGATCCGGTCCCGCTGGAACTGACCTACGGGCTGGAGCGGCTCGCCATGTATATCCAGGGGGTCGACTCGATCTTTGATCTTGACTGGAACGGCATGCCGGCGGAGCGCGGCGGCAAGCGCTACCGCGAGATCTTCCATCAGGCCGAACAGGAATATTCGGCCCACAATTTCGAGGCCGCGAATACCGACGCCCTGCTCAGGCACTTCATGGATGCCGAGGCGGAATGCGCGGCGCTTCTCAACCGGGACAAACCGCTGCCGCTGCCGGCCTATGACCAGTGCATGAAGGCGAGCCATCTGTTCAACCTGCTGGATGCGCGCGGCGTGATCAGCGTGACCGAGCGCCAGGCCTATATCGGCCGGGTCCGGGCCCTGGCGCGCGGCTGCTGCGAAGCCTGGGTCGAGGCCGGCGCCGCCTGGAAGGCGCGGGAAGCGGAGCGGTCCGATGGCTGAACTGCTGCTCGAACTGTTCAGCGAGGAAATCCCGGAGCGGATGCAGAAACGCGCGGCGGAAGACCTGCAGAAACTGGTGACCGACAAGCTCGCCAAGGCCGGCTTGGAATTCACCTCGGCGGAAGCGCATGTGACGCCGCGTCGGCTCGCCCTCGTCGTGGAAGGCCTGCCGGAGCGTCAACCGGACGTGCGAGAGGAGCGTCGCGGCCCCCGGACCGACGCGCCGGAAAAGGCCATTGCCGGCTTTCTCGGCTCCCTCGGCCTGACCCGCGAGCAGGTCGAAGAGCGCGAGTCGCCCAAGGGCACCTTCCTCTACGCGGTGATCGAAAAGTCCGGGGCCGAAACCCGGAGCGTCCTGCCGGGGATCCTGTTAGAGGCGATCCAGGAACTGCCCTGGCAGAAGAGCATGCGCTGGGCCAAGAACTCATTCCGCTGGGTGCGTCCGCTGCACCATGTGCTGGCGGTCTTCGGCGGCAGGCCCCTGGAGGGTGCGCTGGCTCTGGGGGACTGGACGCTCGACTTCACCGACGCAACCAGGGGTCACCGCTTCCTCGCCCCGGGTCCGATCACGGTCACCGGCTTCGCGGATTACCGCGACAAGCTGCGCCGGGCTTTTGTGGTGCTTGACCGCGAGGAGCGCAAGCGGATCATCGCCGAGGGCGCCGAAATCCTCGCCACGGCCCAGGGCCTGACCCTGAAGGACGATCCGGGTCTGCTGGAGGAAGTCTGCGGTCTCGTGGAATGGCCAGCGCCGTTGATGGGGACGATCGAGGACGCATTCATGACCGTGCCGCCCGAGGCGCTGGTCACCGCCATGCGCACCCATCAGAAGTATTTCGCGCTGGAGACGGCCGACGGCAAGTTGGCTCCGCGTTTCATCACGGTGTCCAACATGACGCCGGACGCGAAACGCGACGCCACCATCGTTGCCGGTAATGAAAAGGTCCTGCGCGCGCGGCTCTCGGACGCCCGCTTCTTCTGGGATCAGGATCGGGCCGAAACCCTGGAAAGCCGGGTTCCGGCGCTGGCCAGCGTTACCTTCTACGACAAGCTCGGCACACTCGCTGACAAGATGAAGCGGGTCGAGGATCTGGCCGGCCGGATCGCCGTGTTCGTGCCCGATTGCGACGGCGCGCTCGCCCGCCGGGCGACCAGGCTCGCCAAGGCGGATCTCACCACCGAGATGGTCGGCGAGTTCCCGGAACTCCAGGGCGTCATGGGCCGCTATTACGCCCAACATGACGGCGAGCCGGAGGCGGTCTGCGCGGCCATCGCCGAGCATTACTCGCCGCTCGGCCCATCCGATCGCTGCCCGACCGCGCCGGTCAGCGTGGCGGTGGCGCTGGCCGACAAGGTCGACACCCTCGTCGGCTTCTTCGCCATCGACGAGAAGCCGACCGGCTCGCGCGACCCGTTCGCGCTGCGCCGCGCGGCGCTGGGCGTGATCCGTCTGGTGATGGAGAACCGGCTGTCGGTCCCGCTGCGCCAATTGTTCGGCTATGCCCATGACCTGATCTCGGTGGAGGGCGGGCTTTCGAAGGCCGATACGACGGCGGCCTTGCTGGATTTCCTCGCCGACCGCCTGAAGGTGCATCTGCGCGAGCAGGGAGTGCGGCACGACCTGATCGCCGCCGTCTTCGCGCTGGGGGACGAGGATGACCTCAACCGCCTGATCGCCCGGGTCGAGGCTCTGAGCGGGTTCCTAGCCTCCGAGAACGGCGTCAATCTGCTGACCGCGTACCGCCGGGCCGCGAACATCGTGCGGATCGAGGAGAAGAAGGACGACGCCCGCTATGGCGATGCCGCCGATCCGAGCCTGTTCCGGCAGGACGAGGAAAAGTCGGTGATGACCGCGCTTGAGGCCTCGGCGGAAGCCTTGGAGACCAGGATCGCCGCGGACGACTTCACCGGCGCGATGGATGCCTTGGCGGCGTTGCGGGCTCCGGTCGACGGCTATTTCGACGAGGTCACGGTCAATGTCGAGGATGCGGCGTTGCGCGCCAACAGACTGAAAACGCTTTCGGGAATCGTCGCGACCATGGACCAGGTCGCCGATTTCTCCAAGATCGAGGGATAGTGAACAGCTTTCCGTCGCATTTCCGGTATCCGGGCCGGCACCAGTGACGGATAACAGATGCGGGGCATTCCCGCTGACGGGACAGAACGATGACACAGTGGGTCTACGGATTTGGCGGCGGCACGGCGGATGGAGATGCCTCCATGCGCGATCTGCTCGGCGGCAAGGGTGCCAACCTGGCGGAAATGAGCTCACTCGGGCTGCCGGTGCCGCCGGGCTTCACCATCACCACTGCGCTCTGCACGCATTATTACGATAATGGCGAGAGCTATCCGGATGACCTGAAGGGCCAGGTCGCCGCTGCGCTGGCCGCGGTCGAGGAGACCGTCGGCGCCAAATTCGGCGACACCGCGAACCCACTGTTGGTTTCGGTGCGCTCCGGCGCCCGCGCCTCAATGCCCGGAATGATGGACACGGTGCTGAATCTCGGCCTCAACGACGTGACTGTCGAAGGGCTGGCCAAGCGATCCGGCGACGCCCGCTTCGCCTATGACAGCTATCGCCGCTTTATCCAGATGTACTCGGACGTTGTGCTCGGCGTGGATCACTATCAGTTCGAGGAACTGCTGGAGATCCTGAAGGACGAAAAGGGTGTCGAGCTGGACACCGAACTCGACGCAGAGGACCTGAAGCGTCTGGTCGTTGGCTACAAGGCGGCGGTCCGGGACGAACTGGGCACGGATTTCCCACAGGACCCCGAGGCCCAGCTCTGGGGCGCCATCGGCGCCGTGTTCGGCTCCTGGATGAACCAGCGCGCGATCACCTACCGCCGGCTGCACGACATCCCGGCAAGCTGGGGCACCGCGGTGAACGTCCAGGCCATGGTGTTCGGCAACATGGGTGATGATTGCGCGACCGGCGTCGCCTTCACCCGCAATCCCTCGACCGGCGAGAACCGTTTCTACGGCGAGTTTCTGATCAACGCCCAGGGCGAGGACGTGGTCGCCGGCATCCGCACGCCGCAACAGCTGACTCTTGCCGGCAAGGCTGAGCAGCATTCAACGCTGCCGGCCATGGAAGAGGTCATGCCCGAGGTCTACGGCCAGCTTGCCGCCGTGCGCGATCGCTTGGAAACGCATTACCGGGACATGCAGGATATCGAGTTCACGGTGCAGAGCGGCACGCTCTACATGCTGCAGACCCGGTCGGGCAAGCGCACCACCTCAGCGGCGATGCGGATCGCGGTCGAAATGGCCGAGGCCGGCATGATCACCCGCGAGGAAGCGGTGCTGCGGGTTGAGCCCAATGCGCTGGACCAGCTTCTGCACCCCACCCTCGATCCCAAGGCCGAACGCAAGTTCATCGCCTCGGGTCTGCCGGCTTCTCCTGGCGCCGCGAGCGGTACCGTGGTGTTTACCGCCGACGAGGCCGAGCGCCGCGCCAACAGCGACGAGAAGGTGATCCTGGTGCGCCAGGAGACCAGCCCCGAGGACATTCACGGCATGCATGCCGCCCAGGGGATCCTGACCACAAGGGGCGGCATGACCAGCCACGCCGCCGTGGTCGCCCGCGGCATGGGGCGGCCCTGTGTTTCCGGCGCCGGGCGAATCCGGGTCGATACCGAGGCCGGGTGCTTCTTCGTCGGCGATGTGACGGTGTCGGCCGGCGAATGGATCACCATCGACGGTTCCAGCGGGGAGGTCATGCTGGGCCAGGTGGCGACGGTCGAACCGGAACTATCCGGCGATTTCGGCACTCTGATCGGCTGGGCCGACGAGGCGCGCCGGCTCGGCATCCGCGCCAACGCGGAAACGCCGGAGGACGCGCGCACCGCCCGGGGGTTCGGCGCCGAGGGGATCGGGCTCTGCCGGACCGAGCACATGTTCTTCGATGCCGAGCGGATCGTCGCGGTGCGCGAGATGATCCTGGCCGACCGCGAGGATGCCCGCCGGGCGGCGCTGGCCAAAATCCTGCCCATGCAGCGCGCCGATTTCGTCGAACTGTTCCGGATCATGACCGGCCTGCCGGTGACCATCCGCCTGCTCGACCCGCCGCTGCACGAGTTCCTGCCGCATTCCGAGGAGGAGCTGGCGGAACTCGCCGAGGCGATGGGCCTTACCGTCAACACGGTACGCCATCGGGCGCTGGAGCTGCACGAGGCCAATCCGATGCTCGGCCATCGGGGTTGCCGGCTGGCGATCAGCTATCCCGAGATTCCCGAGATGCAGGCCCGCGCGATCTTCGAGGCGGTCGCCGCCGTCAAGAAGGAGACCGGCGAGGCGGTGGTGCCCGAGGTGATGATCCCGCTCGCCGCGACTAAGATCGAGATCGACATCCTGAAGGAGATCATCGACCGGGTGGCCGGCGACGTGCGCGGCGAGACCGGGGTTGCCATCGACTATCTCGTCGGCACCATGATCGAACTTCCCCGCGCCGCCCTGCGGGCCGGCGAAATCGCGGAGTCCGCCGCCTTCTTCAGCTTCGGCACCAACGATCTGACCCAGACCACCTACGGAATCAGCCGCGATGATGCCGGCTCCTTCCTGCGCGTCTATCAGGACCGCGGCATCATCGAGAAAGACCCTTTCGTGACGCTCGATTCAGAGGGCGTCGGCGAATTGGTGAAGATGGGCGCCGACCGCGGCCGCGCCACCCGCCCCGACCTCAAGATCGGCATCTGCGGCGAACACGGCGGCGACCCCGCCAGCGTGGCCTTCTGCGAGACGGCGGGATTGGATTATGTGTCGTGCTCGCCGTACCGGGTACCCATCGCCAGGCTGGCGGCGGCCCAGGCGGCGATCAGGGGGCGGCGATAGGGTCCGAACGCCGCCCATTTCACACCGTCCATCGACACACACGGATGCGATTCAGCCTGACCCGGCCCGAGCGGTCACCCACATATGCGAGGACAATCCCGCGTCGGCCAGGAACTGCTGAAACGGCCAGCCGAGACGCTCCCATTCGTCGATCAGCACGCGTCGGAGGAACGGCTGGCCCGAGAGATCGAAACTCCCCTTCAAGACGGCCTCGCGGACGATCTCGGCATCCAGGCGTCCGGGCGTCGTTACCGAAATGTCCCGGAAACCGTTGCCGCGCAAAAACCCGTCGATCGAGCGGGGATTGAACAGATTCACATGCTCGACATCAATCGCCTGCGATCCAGCGCCGAGAAGCTCGATGTCGAAACCTTCGCCGTTTGGACAGGAGAGGATGAGCAACCCGCCGGGCTTTAGCAGGCGGGCGCATTGCGCAACAAAGGTCCTGGGCCGGAAGAGATGTTCGATAACTTCAAGCGCGACCAGCACATCGGCGGACAGGGAGCCGGCGGCAACCTCTTCGATCCGGCTCTCGATGACCTCAAGGCCCGCCAGCCTGCAGGCCGAGGCCATCCCGGGGGTCGGCTCGATCGCAATGACACGCTCGAAGCGACCGCTTTCCAAGGCAAGGAACCCGAAGGTCCCGTATCCGGCCCCAACCTCAACCAGCGTCCTGGGGCGAACGCCGCGTTCATCGCAAAGCGCAAGCACCCGTTCCAGCCTCCCGGCATGGATCTTCTCCCGCCGGGCCGCCTCCGTGGCCGGGAAAATATGAGTGCTCCAGAAGGCGTAGTGCTCTGATTTCGAATAGTACTCGGCCATCTGCCCTTCCGACGGCCTCGGCGTCATGAACAGCGTCCCGCACACCGCGCAACGGCCGTAACGGAAGCCGTATTTCTCGAACGCTTCAAGCGGGCTCGCGCCGTCGCAAGCCGGACACTCCACATGCACGAACCGGTCGCTGGCTCGGTGTAGTCGGTCAATATCGCGCTGAAACGCCTTTTCCCAGGCGTCCAAGAGCTCTTCGGGACAAAGCTCCGCAACCGAAAGAGGCTCGCCCAGATCGCCGGTCACCCTACCGGTCCGATCCGTCACGGCGGGCGTGATCACGATATCTCATGGCGTTTCCATTCGCCGTTTTCCATCCACCAGACCCGGGGATCCCGGAACGTATCGGCAAGCCGGTCGAACCGGTCCTCGTCCATCCCCACATAGGACAGCCAGCGATAGAGATCCTTTGGTTTGACGTGGTCATAGCGCTTGATCAGCTCGATCCCCTGCTCGCGGGTCATGAGACCGGCCCGGATGTCCTTCGAGACATGGTCCGTGCATCGTCCATAGCCGAATTTGATATATTTCAGATAATCATGGGCGCCGTTCTCGTGCATGTCATCGAGGTTGGACATCATCCGATAGGTGCGATCAAAGGGTTCCTTCGGCAGCTCGAACCCGTATTTCTCGATCATCAGTTCGACGTGCCGGTTGGCATCCCAAAAGACATAATTGCCGAGATAAATGCCGCGGCAATCAAGGTCATACAGCTCCTTGTCGCTAGGGTAGCGCCAGTGGATGAGGTCCCGTTCCTCCAGGCCCTCGCGCCCGACGAAATAGTTCCATTCGTAGCCGCGGGCGAAATGTTCGAGACGATCGCGGTAACTCATCTCGGGATAGTCGTTCAAATCGAACTGGCCGCAGAGATCGAGATAGCCGTGCTCGCCCCAGATGACGATCGGAATCCGGTTCTCGACCGCGACACGAACCGGCACGGTGGTGATTCCGACATGGGCGTGCCAGCTCATGTCGCCGAGGATTTCGACGCCGAGCCGGTTCAGCTTCTTCAGCGTATCCGTCGACGGCGAGACCACGATATGGTCGCAGCCGAAAACCTCCTTCATGCGCAGAAGGTTGCGGAACCCGACCTCGGTCCAGTTGTTGCCGTCATAGGTTACCAGCAACGGATTGAGGCCAAGCTCGTTTTTGATCACGTGAATCTGGAACCAGCTGTCCTTGCCGCCGCTGACGGCTATGACACAGTCGTGCCGCGCGCCATCCGGGGACCGGTTGCGTTCCAGGATTTCCCGTAACAACTCCTTGCGCCGTTCCCATTCCCCGGGCGGAATCGTATCCTTCAGCGCCGACATCCTGCAGCCGGTGCAAACACCCGCCTCATCGAACTCCATGGGCGCCGCGCTGATCGAGGGATAGAGGCACTTGCCGCACCAGCGGATTTGCGGCTTTGGCCCTGGCGTGGCGACCAGATAACTTTTCCTATCCGCCCTCTCGAGCCGTTCCGCAATCCTGGCGTCCTCGTCGCGCCGCTCATAGACCGGTTCGCGCGGAAACCAGCGGCTGTCCAGCCTGACCGGCCGTAGCGGCACCCCGTCCTCGATCATCTGCTTCTTGGCGAACGGGTAGGAGAGCTCGCAGAAGTGAAAGATATTGGCCGCCGCCACCGCGCTCGCCCCGGCCTCGAGAATGCCCGGAGATAAATCCTCATAGCGTCCGACCCCGCCGCAGGCGATGACCGGCACGCTCACCACTGCGGTGATCTCTTGGATCAGTTCCAGATCGTATCCCTTGCCCAGACCGTCGCGATCGATGGAATTGAGCAGGATCTCACCGGCCCCCAGTTCCTCGACCCGCCGCGCCCAATCGGCGGGGACCAGACCGGTCGGCCGTTTGCCCGATTGCGCGAAAACCTCCCGGCGGCCATCGGAATGGCGCAAGACATCGATGCTGGCGACGATGGCCTGGCTGCCAAAATTTTCCGCCGCCGCCCTGATGAAGGCCGGATCGTCGATACCGGCGGTGTTGATGGAAACCTTGTCGGCGCCGGTGGCCAGCCGCCGCTCGATATCGCGCAACGAACCGATGCGGCCGCCGAAGATCAGAGGCATGAAACAAACCTTGGTGATCTCGGCCAGCACATCCAGAACCGTTTGCCCGGCATAGCGCTGCTGGAGATCATCGCGCCGAAGATCGTGATAGTCCGACTCGCTGATATCGATGACGATCAGTTCGTCCGCGTTCCAATGCGAGAAGCGGCCGATCGTGCTGATCGGGTTGCCGATCGCCTGATGGATATGAAACCCGGCGCTCCGCACCACCAGACCCTGCTTCAGCAGGACCAGGGGAATCAGTCTCGGATGGCTCATCCCCGCCGCTCCAGGCCCGAGGAGAGAGCGACGTCTTCCATGACCGTTTGCAAAATCTCCAACCCCGTATCCAGGCTCTTTTCCGGATGGAACTGCATGCCGATGACGGCGCCGCGCCGGATGATGGCCGCGACCTTTTTGCCGCCGTGCTTGATGGTCGCGACGATGTCGGCATCCCGCGCGGCGAGGAAATGATAACTGTGCGCGAAATAACAGGCCTCGCCGTCAAAGCGTTGTAGATGACAGGCTCGGTCCCCGCGAAATTCAAGACCCGACCATCCCATGTTCGGAACCCTGTCGTCCGGCATGCGCGCCGGCAACTTCTCGACCTTGCCCGGAATGATCCCGAGCCCCGGGTGCCGGCCATGTTCCGCGCTTTCATCGGCCAGAAGCTGCATGCCGAGGCAGATGCCGATCAGTGGTTTGCCCTTATCCAGGGCATGGGCGCGTAATGCGCGCGGCAGGTCCGATTGGCCAAGCCGCGTCATCGCCTGCTTGAAGGCGCCCACGCCCGGAAGAATGACGACATCGGCGGCTTCGACATCGCGCGCCGTCGCGCCCAGCACCACCGGAACGCCGATGCGCCCGAACGCCTGTTGGACCGACTTCACATTGCAGAACTCGAGATTCAAGAGAAGGATCATGAGGGATCGCGCGGTACCGTCACCACGCTGTCTCGCCGAACGATCCGCAGCGCGCGTGGGAATAAGCAATCAGGTAGAAACCGCGTCATCGGAGCCTCGGAATTGAGCGAGGGACAAAATGTATCCCGGATCTCTGGCCATTCCAATTCGTCTCACCGCCCTGTCGGGTGCCCGGCAACCGGCAGCCTGAAGCTTACCTTCTCCATGAGCGCGCGGTAAGCTGCCGGCAGCACATTGCAGGGAATGCCCACGCCGGATTTTCCGTCAAATTCGGACTAGGCTCTGTGCATCAGGAGTCCGTTCGCGATGTCCGACCGCCGACCGATGGATGCCGACGAATTGCTGCGGGCTTTGCAGCTTGGATTGGCGCATCATCAGGCCGGTCGGCTGACCGAGGCCACGCAGGTCTATACCGGGATCTTGCGGACCAATCCCGAGCAACCGGAAACCCTTGATCTTTATGGTGTCTTGCTGCACCAGACCGGCAACAACCGGGACGCGGTCGAGGTTCTGGACAAGGCCGCCCGGCTGAAGCCCGGATCCGCGTCGATTCTCAATCATCTCGGCGCCGCGCAACGCGATCTGGGCGACATGGACGCCGCGATCCGGTCATTCACCTCGGCGGCCGGACTGCAACGGGACTTGCACGAGGCGCGGTACAATCTAGCAGTCACGCTGGGTCAGCTCGGGCGTCACGAGGAGGCGGCGCGCGCCGCGCGCGAGGCTGTCTTTCTCGCGCCGGAGAATCCGGAGTACCGGCTGGCGCTCGCGGTCTCGCTGAGCCGGCAGGGGCGCGACGCGGAGGCGGTGGAGATGCTGCGCGAAGCGATCGATCTCGCCGGACCGCTTCCCCGCTATCTGCTTCCGCTTGGCCGGTCGTTGATCAAACTCGGACGCGACGCCGAAGCGCGGCTCGCGGTCAAGCGGGCGATTGCGGTTCAGCCCGGCGAAATCGGCGGATACGGCGTCCTGGCCTCGCTCGAGGCGGGACTTGATCCCGCGCGGTGGAGTGTCACGACCGCCCCCGGAGACGGGGTCAACTGGAGCCTCTATGCAAGCAAGCTATGCGAGAGGCTTGACGACGCGAACGCCATGGCGGCGGCGAGAAAGTCGATGATCCTGCGTCCCGATCACATTTCCGCCTATCTGACATTGTCCGACAGCGTCAATCGCAACTTTCTTTTTCGTGAGGCCCTGGATACCGCCAGACGAGGGCTCGCGATCGACCCCAACGCGCATCAACTGGCGCTATGGGCCGGGTTCGGGGAATTGCTTCTGGGCGACGTCGCGAAGGGCTGGAAGCTCTATCGCCGGCGGCGGTTGCAGCCGGGAGAGCTTACGCGCCGCGCCCTGCCCCCGGACTGGGAGGAAGACGCGCCGCCGGGCGGACCGCTCCTGGTCTGCGCCGAACAAGGGCTTGGCGACGAATATCTGTTCCTGAGCTGCCTGCCGGATCTGCTGGAGGTCACGAGAAACGTTCTGGTGGAGTGCGACCCGCGGAACCTCGCGCTGTTCGAACGCTCGTTTCCCGGCATCCGATTTTTCCCGCGCACGATCATCGGACAGGACAGCGGTGGGGCTGTCTGGGACTATCGTACGGTCGTGGAAGCCCATCGCCCGATCCGCCATATCCTGGCCGCCGATCTGATGCAGCGGTTCGGCGTCGGCATGGGCCGCCGGGCTCCCGACCATGGCTATATCCGCGCCGATCCCGAGGAGCGGAAGCGCTGGTCCACGTGGCTCGGCGCGCTCGGCGACAAGCCGAAAGTCGGGCTTTCCTGGCGGTCCGGCAACGTGGACGCGGTGCGTGGTGCCTTTTACTTCAGTCTCGAGGAGCTTATCGACGCACTCGGACTGGAGGCGGCATGCTATGTGTCCGCCGTCTATATCGACGCCACCGATGAAATCCGGGCGCTTGCCCACGCGCGCCGGATCATGGTTCACGAGCCTCCCAACCTGGACCAGCGCAACGAGCTTGACCGCGTCGCCGCGCTGCTCTCGGAACTTGATTTCGTGGTCTCGGTCGACAATGCGGTGGCGGCGATCGCCGCGGCCTGCGGTGTTCCAACCATCATGCTGGAGCGCGGGACCTTCCAGATCGCCGGCGAAGGCGATCCCCTGTTCGGCAATGTCCACCCCAGTCTTGAAGGCGCAAAATCCTTCAATCGGGATGAGGTGCTGGCGAACGCGGGTGATATACTTGGCCGGCTCCTGAACGACGCGAGGGTCTCGGCCATGCCCGGACAATCAGAATGACGACACCGCACCGCCCGTCGGAACTTCTGGCGACCCTGAAGCGGCTCGGATTCAAGCTCGCCGTGACCGTGCCGGACGGCTGGCTCAGCGAGACCCTGGTGCAGATCGAGCGCGATCCGTCCATGGCGCTGATCCGCGCTACCCATGAGGAAGAGGCACTGGCGATCGCCTGCGGTGCGCGACTGGGCGGCACCCGCACGGTCCTGGTGGTTCAGAATGTAGGGCTGCTGACCATGGGCGCGGGCATGGTCTCTCTTGCCCAGCGCTATCAGTTTCCGTTGCCGATCCTCGCCTCCTATCGGGGCACGCCGGACGACCCGATCTACTATCACATCCCCAAGGGCCGGGTGACCGAGCCGGTGCTGCGTGGCTACGGCCTGCCCTACGCGGTGGCGGAGCCACATTGCCCGATCGGCCCCCAGGTCGAGAATGCCGCGACCTATGCCGAGGAATCCTCGGCGCCGTTCGTTCTGCTGCTCGGACGCGAGGATATCAAATGGTGAGCAATACCCGCCCGTCCCGCGCCGAATACTATCAAGCCCTCGCCGGCACGCTTCCCGAGGACGCGCTGGTCGTCACCTCGCTCGGCAACGCTTCCTATCTTTGGGCCGCCACCCGCGACAGACCGGAGAATTTCTACCTCGAGGACGCGATGGGTCTGGCGCTGCCCCTGGCGCTGGGCCTCGCCACCGCCCGGCCCGACCGCCAGGTGATCGTGGTCGAGGGCGATGGCGGTCTGCTGATGCATATGGGCACCCTGGTCACGGTCGGCGCCACGGCGCCAAAGAATCTCACGATCCTGCTGATCCAGAACGGCGTTCACGCGGCCTCCGGCGGTCAGGCGCTGACCAACGCGGATCTCGACATCGCCGTGATCGCCCGCGCCATGCATCTCCGCCATGCCGAGACCATCACCTCGGCGGAACAGTTTCGGACCGCGCTTCCCGAAGCGTTGGATCGCGACGGCCCGACACTGCTGGCGCTTGCGACGGAGCCGGATCTGGAGCCGGTCACCCCGCCGGCGATGCTTGACCCGGTCGCGACCAAGCAGCGGTTCATGACCGCCATCAAGGCGCCGCGCTATCTCTCGGTCTTCTTCGGCGGCGGCACCCTCTCCGGCTAGAACGGATGCCGTGAACATCTCCAAGGGACGGCCCATGGCGGACATCTCCTGCGACGATTTGCTCGCGATTGAGCTCATCCACCAGCTCAAGGCCCGCTATTGCCGGTTGTTCGACACCAAGCAATGGGACCGGTTGCGGGAGGTCTTCGCCCCCGACGCGCAACTGGAGGGTTTCTCCTCAATGCCCGACGGCTCCGGCGTGGAGGTGTTCCTCGAGGCGGTATCCCGGCGCCTCGGCCCGGCGATCACCATCCACCACGTCCAGGCTCCGGAGATAAAACTGATCGCCGCCGACAGGGCGCGCGGCATCTGGTCGATGTCCGACTATGTGGAGTTCACGCCCGCGCCCGCCTTGCCGGAGGAACGGGGATGGCGCGGCTGGGGCTGGTACGAGGAGGAATACACCTGCGCCGGCGGCGTCTGGCGGATCGCCTTCATGCGTCTGGTCCGCCAACGCATGGACGGGCTCCCGGGGGATGCGCCCGCGCCGAGGGCGGGACGGCTGAAGCCGAGTGGGGATTGGCTTTAGAGACGTTCGAGCCGGTTCGAAATCAGCCAACCAAATAACCTCTGCCGTATCTTCACGGCCGGTCAGTGTCTTGCTGGACAACGCCGCTCGGGCTGGCTACAGACGAAGCATGACATTCGCACTTCAGGACAAGGTCGCCTTGGTGACCGGCGGGGGCCGCGGCATCGGCCGCGCCATCGCCATCTGTCTGGCACGGCAGGGCGTGCATATCGCGCTGTGCGGACGGACCGAGGAAACCTTGCGCGCCACGGCGGAGGAGATCCGTGCCGCCGGCGTTCGGGCTTGGCCCATCGTCGCCGATGTCAGCGAGTTGGCGCAGATCCAAAGCTTCGTGTCCCGCGCCGCCAGCGAGGCCGGAAAGGTCGACATCCTGGTCAACAATGCCGTCACCTCTATGAGCGCGCCGTTCGACGAGCAGACCGACGAGCACTGGTGCTATCACATCGATGTCAAGCTGATGGCCTATATCCGCTGCGCCCGCGAGGTGCTACCGCACCTGAAGGCCGCCGGCGGCGGCCGCATCGTCAACATCGGCGGCATGACCGCGCGCATCACAGCGCCGCTCAGGATCACCAACGGCATCGTCAACGCCGGTGTGTCCAACTTCACCAAGCAGTTCGCCAACCACGTCGCCGCCGACAACATCACCGTCAATTGCGTCCATCCCGGCACCACCGCCACCGACCGCATGCTGCAGGGCTTTACCCGTCAGGCGCGGGATGCCGGCGTCAGCGTGGCCGAGATCGAGGCACGGCAGATTTCCAGAATCCCCCTCGGAAGGCTGATCCAGCCCGAGGATATCGCCCAGGCGGTGCTGTTCTTCTGCTCCCCCATGGCACGAATGATCACCGGCCAGTCGATCGCGGTCGATGGCGGTTCCGCCGAGGCGGTGACCTACTAGACCGTTTCGACAGGGTCGGGGGTTCGGGGCATTCCCGTCCGGTCAATGAAGGAAATCAGACGCCAGTGCGCCCGTTGCGCCCCTCCGGTTCGAAGGATGAGCAACGGGCGGCGCTGGTCGACGCGGTGGACGGTCCCGCCTCAGGCGAGATAGTCGAGCGCCACCTCGCCATAGGGCAGGGTGAGATCGGCGACGAAATGACGACCGCCCACGATCCGGCGGATCGGCAGGTCGGCCACCGGCGCGTTGACATGCGGAATGAGGTGTAGCCGCGCTGCGCCGGTCCAAGATCCCTTCACGGTGATGTCGGTCAACGCGTAGCGGACGAGCTGGGCGATCGCCGGCTTACCGTCCACGTCCGGGATGACCTTGAGGTTGATCTGGGTCTTGGTCAGTGCCGACATGGTTTTCGCCGGATCGCGCGCGAGGCTCTCATGCTTGTAGGCCATGGTGCCCATAGCGACAAGCTGGCCCGAATAGTGGAGCGTCCCGGTCAGCGTATCCGTCGCGACCTCCAACTTGGGATGCGCCCATTTCTTCGGGAACCCCCAGATCTCGCGGCCGGCCACGATCGGCGGATCGTCGTCCAGATACATCTGCGAGACGAAGTTGCAAGGTTCGCCTTTGAACGTGCAGGGGATGACGACGCCGGACTCGGTGTAATCACCGAAGCCCGAGGAGTCGGGCATGCGGATCCACTCGTAATAGACGAGGTTTTCCGCGACCGGTTCCATCGGTTCGGGCACAGCGGCGCGGATCGCCGCAGGATCGGATTCATATATGATGATGAAGTACTCGCGGTCAACGAAACGGTACGGACCACGCGGGTAACTTGGACTTGCCGCCGGTATGGAAGGAAGGTTGAGAATTTCCTTCTTGTTCATGTCGTTCTCCTGGAAGGACTTGGTTGCGTTACAAAAACTTCTTCTCGATGTCGGTCGACGAGCGCACGCCGATGTCGTCGAAATGCCCGCCCAGGAACGCCTCGGCCTTGCCGCGGCCGAGATCCATCAACCCACGCAGGAAGTCCCAGTCCGAGTTGAGCTTCGAGGAAACACCGAGACGTCCAAGTTCCGCTTCCGCGTCCACCGTGTGGACGAAAACGCGGTGCAGCCGGCCACCGTCATCGAACCCGTGGTCGATCAGCTTGGTGACGAAATTGATCGCCCGCATCTCGCGCATCAGCGAGGAATTGAAGGACAAGGTGTTGATCCGATCGAGAATCGCCTGCGCCGTCGTCGGCACTTCGCCGATGGCGATCGGGTTCAGCTGGACGATCAGCACATCCGACGTTTTGGTATGGTAAAACAACGGATACAGCGGCGGGTTTCCGATATACCCGCCATCCCAGTAGTGCTCGCCGTCGATCTCCACCGCCTGGAACATGAACGGCAGACAGGCCGACGCCATGACCGCGTCCGCCGAGATATCCTTCTCCGTGAAGACCCGGTGCTTGCCGGACACGACATTGGACGCGCAGATGAACAAATGCACCTTGTCCTGGCGGCGCATGAACTCGAAATCGACGCAATCCAGCAACACGTCGCGCAACGGATTGAAGTTCATCGGGTTCAGCTGATACGGCGAGAGCATGCGGCTCATCGCGTCGAACATCATATAGCCGGGAGAGTAGTCGAGACTGCCCTCGCCGAACCATTTGTCGAGGAAAGTGGGCTGCAACGGACCGCTCTTGCCGGCCTTTGAAATCTTGCGCCAGAAATCCTCCAGCGCGGCGCGCGCGCCCTCCGGCCCATGCTTGGCGAGCCCGTAGGCGAGCACCGCCGCATTCATCGCTCCAGCGGAGGTTCCGACGATTCCGTCGATTTCAATGCGGGGATCCTCCATCAGACGGTCGAGGACACCCCAGGCGAAGGCCCCGTGGGCACCGCCGCCCTGAAGCGCCAAATTCAGTCGTTTGACGGAGGTCTCGACGGGCTTGGACTTAGACCCCGCTTTCGGCGCGGTGGTGCCGGAGGCATTGGTTACCTGTCTACGCGCCATGACGATCGCTCCCGGCCAACGCGAGGATCCCGTCACGGCATCTTATTCCGGGCATGCCGCCGATCCGCGCGTCATCGCGTCCGTTAGCCCCCGCAACATGCGGGTCGAAAACCCTGGGCCGCGTGTCGGGCATGAACTTGGGTTCCAATGGTTTTGGCGAGCGCTCCCATGCGCGTGAACCCCGGCGGTTCGCTCGACGGAAACCCTCTGTGTAAGAGACCTTAATGGTGCCGATTTTGCGGCGCAATGGGTTTTTTGCGTTGCAAAATATGCCTTTTCATCATAAGCGGTGACACGGCATCGGGAGGTTGTTTGGGCCCTCCACGGCCTTAAACGAAAAGGGGATCCGAAATGACGTTGAAGGGCAAATCCGCTATAGTCACGGGATCGACGAGCGGCATTGGTTTGGGCATCGCCAAACGGTTGGCCGAGGCCGGCGCGAACGTAATGTTGAACGGATCGCGGGATCCATCCAAGGCGATGGACATGCAGAAGGAAATCGGCGCCAGCGCGGGCGTCGAGATCGGCTACTGCCAGGCGGACATGACCAAGGACGCGGACCGCGAAAGGCTGATCGCGGAAACCGAAGCCAAGTTCGGCAAGGTCGACATCCTGGTCAACAACGCCGGTATCCAGTTCACCTCGAAGGTGCACGAGTTTCCGATGGACAAGTGGAATGAGGTGATCGCGGTCAACCTGACCTCGATCTTTCATCTCATCAAACTTGCCCTGCCGGGCATGAAGCAGCGCAAGTACGGCCGGGTGATCAACATCGCCTCGGTGCACGGGCTGATCGGGTCGACCAAGAAGGTCGCCTATACCGCCGCCAAGCACGGCCTGCTGGGTCTGACCAAGGTCGTCGCGCTGGAGAACTGCACCGACGGCGTGACCTGCAACGCGATCTGCCCCGGCTGGGTGCGCACGCCCCTGGTCGAGCGTCAGATCGAGGCCCTGGCGAAGGAAAAGGGAATTTCCTACGACGAGGCGGTGATCGATCTGTTGAGCGAAAAGCAGCCGTCGCTGCAATTCGTCACCCCCGAACAGCTCGGCGGCCTCGCCGCGTTCCTCGCCTCCGAGGACGGCGCCCAGGTCAACGGCGTGCCGATCCCGGTGGACGGCGGCTGGACCGCACGGTAACGCCGGAAAACACCGGAAAGTCTTCGACCGTTCGGCCGTGACGGCAGCCCGACAAGGCTCCGTCACGGCCGACGGCGAGATGGGTGAGCGTCGTTTACAAAATCTCTCCCGCTATGACGAGAATCGGAACGAAAGAGTTAATTCGCTGAGTATGAGGAGGCTGGGGGAGTCTGGGGCGCTCTTCGGAGTCTGGAGTCTGGGGACAGCCACCGAATTCGCTCTTCGAATCTCTTCGAGGACCATCAGTTATGTTCGGCCAAAAAGGCTCTGACCTCGTCAAAAAACATTTTGAAACTCGGCTGCCCCTCGAGGGCGACGTGGTTGCTGCCCGGGAGTTCCACGAATTGAGCGCCGGGAATAACACGAGCCATCAGCCGACCCTCATCGACGGGAACTCGGTTGTCGCCTGAAATGTGGAGTACCAGCGTGGGGATCCGGAGCTGGCTCGCGAGGCTGGTGTAATCCATCTCGCTGTTCATATTGAAGATCCGAAGCGCATTCTCCGGAGAACAGCTGACGCGTTGGAGTTCGTCAAAACTGTCTTTGATCTCCTGCGCCGCCTCGGTCAAGAAAATCGACGTAAAAAAGTTCCTGTAAACCGGATTCGGAGAACCCCAACCTTCTCGGATCATGGTTTCCGCTGCCTTGTTGAGTGAAACGCTCTCTGGTCTGCCGCGCTTTTTCTCGCCACGCACAAATCCGTTGAACAGAACCAAGCAAGAAACCTGTTCAGGATGCTCGATCGCATAGCGGATCGAAAAAGCTGACCCCTGACTGATCCCGAACAATGCAAATCGATCCAGTCCCGCCGCCTCGACAACGGCTTCCATGTCTTCGTTCATTGCATCGAGCGAAATGGTTTCGACCTCCCAATCGGATAGTCCGTTGCCGCGCTGATCGAAACGGACAAGGCGGTTCTTGCGCGCAAATTCGGTGAGAAACGGCCCCCAAAAGGGGCCGGACCATTCGTATTCTATGTGATTCAGATAATTGGGCGCCTTGAATATGGGAAGTCCTTCTCCCACGCTCGCCCACGCGATTTGTGTGCCGTCGGCCGACTTGGCGAACCGCACCCGCTGTTTCAGCGCCACATCGGGTTTCGCGAGTTTCGGCCGTAAACTTGGCGTCCACTGCCAAACCTTGATGGGCCGGGAAATATTCTTGACCCGCTGACTTCCCATGTCGCGGAAGGGTTCATTCAGTCGGTCGGCGACGGTTTGATGGACGACGTCGGAAACGCAGACGCCGCCAGGTTCCGCCAACCCTTCGAGGCGCGCCGCGACGTTCACGCCATCACCGAAAATATCGTTATCGTCGAAGATCACGTCGCTGAGATTGATGCCGATACGGTATTGAATACGTTGGTCGTCTGTTTGATCCGCCTCGCGTTCGGCCATTCCCGACTGAATGTCGATGGCGCATCGAACCGCGTCCTGAGCCGATGCGAATTCCACGAGCATGCCGTCGCCGGTGGTTTTTACGACGCGCCCTCTTTGCCGGGAAATCTCGGGATCAATCAGTTCCTTTCGGTGCGTCTTCTGCCGGATGAGAACGCTGTCCTCATCGGCCTCCATAAGGCGAGAGTACCCAACCATGTCCGCCGCCATCGCATCCGCAAGTCTTCGTTCCATTGCCACTCCTCCGCGCGCCACTCTACTCACCAAAAATTTCCTTGCCTATGGTTAGGGTTCAGCGGCGATGGACGGTGGCTCACAGCCCCGCATCGAGCGCGCCGTGCGCCCAAGACGGGCGGCAAGGCCGCGATGCGCACAGCCCGGCGGCTCAGCAACGCAAGCCTCACTCATGCCGCGACAATCCGGCGGCGGACAGATGGTTCTCGTCACCCGCCCTTATCCGATGGCGGGCCGTCGCCGACGGACGGTTGGGCGCTACCACGCGCGAATTGTTTCGTGTTAGTTTCGCGATCCTGCTTCGCCGTGTTCCCAGGATATTTTGGAGATCGATTGATGAAACGTTCCGTTCTTTCGCTAGCCTTTGCCGCGATGTGTCTTGCCGCCGGTTCCGCGCATGCCCTTGAGTTACCGTGCAACACCGCGCGTGTGCTGGTTCCCTGGGCGCCCGGCGGGGAGACCGACATCCTCAACCGTCTGATCACCGACGCCGCCAACCGTCTTGGCGCCCAGCCCCAGCTTCAGGTCGTGAACATCAAGGGACAGGGCGGCATGAAGGGCACGAAATCCGCGGTTTCCGCCAAGGCCGACGGGTGCACCGTGTTCGCGACTTTCCAGCATATTCTCGCCAGCAACCTGACCGGCCGGATGGACACCACCTACAAGGACTTCGTGCCGGTTTCGATGATGGTCTCCACCGCATCAATCATCGGCGCCGCCAAGGACGCGCCGTTCGACGATTACAAATCCATGCAGAGCTTCGCGAAAGCCAATCCCGGCAAGGTGCTGGCGGGGGGCACGCTGGGCTCGACCAGCCATTTCTCGCTGTTGCAGGTCCAGGACGCGCTCGGCATCGACATGAAGATCGTCTCCTATGACGGCACGGCGGACCGCATCAAGGCGATGCTGTCGAACACCATTCATATCGGCCAGGTCTCGGAGGCAACGGCCGCGAAGCATGTCGCCAGCGGCAAGCTCAAGGTAATCGCCATCAACGCCAACGAACGCTCCAAGGTCCTGCCCGATCTGGCGACCGCGAAGGAGCAGGGTTTCGATGTGGATATCACCACGGACCGGGGCTGGGTATTGCCCAAGGGCGTCAGTCAGGACGTCGTGGATCACTACGCCACGATCCTTGAGAAGGTGGCCAATGACCCGGCCTTCCGCAAATCGATCACCGATAAGGGCAGCTGGGTACGCTACATGCCGCCGGCCGAATACAAGAAGTGGTGGGACGACACCAATGAGCGCTGGACGGCGATCGCAAAACGTCTCGGCGTGCTGAAGTCCTGACTTGGACGAACGCGGCACCACCTGCCGGACAGTTTCGCGCGTCACCCGCCGGCGAAGCAACGGCTTCCCGGCGGGAGACGCGCGTATCGGCATCTGGACCATTTCCCGGAGACGTCGGACCCGATGATCAGAGACACGGCCATTGCCCTCGTGCTTATTGCCGTAGGCGCGCTTTTTTTCTGGGAAACCTTCAACATTCCCCAGCTCGACTATGCCAGCATCGGCTCGGAGGTCTGGCCGCGGGTCATCCTCGTGCCGCTCATCGTGCTGAGCGTCATCTATCTGGCGCAAGCGGTACGGGGACATTATCGATCCGAGACGTCAGGGGCGACCGGCGGCCCGCTCGCCCTGCTTTCGAAATACCGCAATCCCATCGCCTGTTTCGCGATCTTTTTCGTCTTCCTGCTGACCGTCGACTACCTCGGCATGTTGATCGGCGGCTCGGCACTGGTCTTTGGTCTGCTGACCGTGCTTGGTCACCGGACACCGAAAGCCGTCGCGGTCCACGCGCTGGTCGCCGTCGGATCGGTGGGCGCCGTCTGGGCCCTGTTCACCTTCGGTTTGCGGGCGTACCTGCCGCAGGGCGAAATCCTGCAACTGTATTGACCTCGACCTTCTCAATCCGCGGGAGCTTCTGACCGTGTTGCTCGAGAACATAATCGCCGCCTCACAGG
>JAYOEU010000025.1:0-32519 GCA_038116915.1 Alphaproteobacteria bacterium | reverse complement strand
CTCCTTGTCCATGATGTACCAGGTCGACCATTCGGCGGTCAGGATCGGGTTCGGCGCCTTGGTGATGAAGTCGACGGTATGGTCGTCGACCTTCTCAACCGAGGCGACGGTCGCCATCCGGGTCTTCACGTCGGAGCCCTCGGCAATCGTCCGCTCATAGGTGAAGACCACGTCATCGGCGGTAAAGTCGCTTCCGTTATGGAATTTCACGCCCTTGCGAAGATGAAAACGCCAGCGGGTCGGCTCGATGATCTCCCACTTGGTGGCCAGCGCCGGCAGGGTCTCGAGATCCGGACCGCGGCGCACCAGCCCCTCATAGACGTTACCGAGCAGGCCCAGGGTGAAGGTCTCGTTCAGCGAATGCGGGTCCAGCGACTGGGCGT
Source organism: Alphaproteobacteria bacterium (assembly GCA_038116915.1). GTDB lineage: Bacteria > Pseudomonadota > Alphaproteobacteria > Thalassobaculales > Thalassobaculaceae > JADHLJ01. The sequence goes on along the minus strand of JAYOEU010000025.1, from coordinate 32,136 downwards.
CGCCCTGAAAGGCCCATTTGAACGTCTTGGCCTCGACCCCGGTCGAGGCAATCCCTGCAAGGCCAATGCCCAGGGTCGCGGCCATCGCGGCCGTCATCAAAGTCTTACGCATGGAAATGCTCCCAGCTTGTTTTTCTCACGCGGCACGCCCTTGCGGCACCACCGGCGCATGGGGAAAACGGCGCGGCAATCCCCCGCCCCGAACATGTCGTGCACTTAAACTTGATAGCGCGGGCCGGTCAACGGGGTTGGGCCGGAATGTGTACCAGACGGGATTTCTTATCCCGAATTTCCTTCAAACCCCGGCGCTCGGGCGTTATCTTGCGGCGTTTGCCGAATACGGCTCCGCGCCACGGAGAGAGATCATGGATGCCAGCCTCGAACAACACCGCGTCGACCTTGCCTGCGCCCTGCGTTGGGCGGCCCGGCTGAACCTGCATGAGGGGGTGGACAACCACTTCTCGCTGGCGGTTCCGGACGAGGACGGGGTGGTGCGCGGCAACCGGTTCCTGATCAATCCCTATGGCTGGCACTGGTCGGAGATCACCGCCTCCTCGCTGGTGCTGTGCGATGCCGAGGGCAACGTGCTGGAGGGCGATAATTTCGTTGAGGATACCGCCTTCTTTATCCACAGCCGCATCCATGTCGGCGCGCCACATGCCACCTGCGTGCTGCACACCCACATGCCCTATGCCACCTCGCTGACCCTGATTGAGGGCGGGCGGCTTGAGATGATGGAGCAGAACGCCCTGCTGTTCGACGGGCGGATCGCCTATGACGACAGCTATGAGGGCCTGGCGCTGGCCAATGAGGAGGGCGACCGGCTGGCGCGTCAGATCGGCAACAACTCGATCCTGTTCATGGCGAGCCACGGCGTCGTCGTCGCCGGGCCGACGGTGGCCGACGCGTTCAACGATCTCTTCTATCTGGAGCGCGCGTCGATGTTCCAGGTGCTCGCCAAGTCCCAGGGCGGCAAGTTGCGCACGATCTCGGACAAGGTGCGCGCCGACGTGCGCCAGCAATTCGCCTCCGAGGCGCCGAAGCTCGCCGACCGGCACTTTACCGCGCTCCGCCGGATTCTGGACAAGACCGAGCCCGAATACCGGCACTGAAGCCGAGGCGCGATCAGCCGAGCGCCGAGACCATGTCGGCGATCAGATCGTCGGCATCCTCCAAGCCCACCCAGAGCCGGCACAATCCGTCCGCGATGCCGAGGCCCGAGCGGATTTCCGCCGGCACCATGGCGAAGTGACGGTCCGCGACATGCTCGATCACGCTGGCGAGACCGGACGGCTCCTCTCCGGCGCGGATCACCCCGAGCCGCGCCAGCGCCTCCCGCGTCGCGGCGATATCGCGTTGGACGACGAATGAGAGCAGAGCGCCGGCGCGCTCCCTTCCCGGCTCCCCAAGCCCCGGATAGCGCAGGTCCGTCACCGCCGGATGAGCCTCGAGGAAATCCCCGACGCGCTCCGCGGTATCGCATGTTCGCGCCATCCTCGGCGCCAGCGATCCAATCGCCCGCGCCGCGCAATCAGAGACCGCCGGCGCCAGCCCCATGCCAAGAGTGGACCGCAGGAAGCCGAGCTTGTCGGTCAGGAAATCCTGACCCTCGGCGGTAACGGCGATGCCCGCTTCATCCACGAGGCCGCCAAACAGAAAGCCCGGCGCCGAATGCAGCGAGATCGTATAGCCGTGTTCGACCGGCCGCTGGAGATAGGGGGTCGCGTTACTGTTGTCGCAGACGCTGATCAGTTCGTGGGCGCGGGCGAAATCGGCGACCGCAGCGGGGTCGGCAAGGCTGGCCTTGAAGGATCCGGGGCTCTCCACCCAGACCATCCGGGTCTCGTCCGGCACGAAGGCCGCCTCCAACGCCGCGCGGTCCGCCGTATCCACATAGCTGAGCCGCAGCCCCGCCGAGCGCCGCCGGATATCCTCGAACAGCCCGTATCGGCCGCCATGCATCCCCTCCTGCAGGATCACATGCGCGCCACTGTTCAGCAGTTCCAGCACAGTGGCGATCGCGGCCCGTCCGGAGGCAAAGGCAAAGCCGCGCGCGCCGCCCTCGAGGTCAGCCATGCGCGCTTCCAGCGCCGTCATTTCCGGTGCCGCCGGCCCCGGCGCGATCGCCCGTGTCGAAAACCCGCGTGTTGCAGTCGGAAGCGGCATTGGCGGACGCGCGATCCCTATTCCAGAATTCGGATCGTCAACCCCATCAAGGGATAGAGCCGCTCATACTTCATGCGTTTGAGGACGCGGCTTTGCTTGAAGCCGTTCCAGACTTCTATGGCATGGTCGATGCTGCTGATACAGTCACCCAGGCTGAAGAAATGGTTGGGCGAGCCGCGCAGGAAGTCGATGAAGGGCGCCGGACTTTTGCGTTCCTTGAACAGCATGTCGTAGGCGGCATTGTAGTCGGAGAGGATTTTCTCGATCCGCATCCAGCGTTGCTTGAAGAGCGAGCGCGTCATGGCGACCAGCGCCGCCAGATCCTCGCGCTGCTCCTTCGGGACCACGTCGGTCGGCACCGTGTCCTTGCCGAGAAAGGCCGCGTAGTCCTTCCACCGCTCCCGCTGCCTTGCGCGCAGATAGTCGTAGTAGATCACACTCTTCCAGGCATAGAGGATGCCCGGTGCCTCGTCCGCCTGAAGCTGCATCGCCTTCAGGATCGGCGCCAGCCCGTCCATGTCCTTGGCTTCCCAAATCTTCTCCACCAGGGTCCGCAGATGGGTCAGCTTGTCGGCCTGATCCGCGCCTTCGAACGCCATCTCCACCATCGGCCGGAACCGGTTCATGACGAACTCCCGGATCTCGGCGAATTCGGCCTCGCTGATCTCCAGATACCCGTCATGCACACTCAACCCGTCAGCATGCAGCCGGTCCTTCAGCAGAAACGGGTCCAGCGAGGGCAGATCCTCAAGCGAGCGCAGCAGGGCAAGATCGCGGGTGATCGCATCCGAGGTGTCGTCCTCGAGAATTCCGGCATGAAAATGCAGCGCCGTCCGCAGGGTCCTGTCATTGACGAAGATCGAGGGCCCGCCCTCGTACGCGTCCTTCTCGTTGTAGGAGAAATAGAGCTTGGTGCCGACGGGCCGGTCGGCGTCATCCGCCATCGTCTCGTCGGTAAACGGTTCCTTGATGTAGATGACCCGGTTCAGATCGATCTTGTGGAACATGAACTGGTCGGGCGTTCCGCCGGCCTTCACGACACCCTTGTGCAATCGCTCGGAGTCGAAAACGCGCGACGAGCCGGCGGACAGTTTGCGCCGCAACTGTTCCGCCGCGAGGGTGTCTATGGAGTTCGAACGCCGGCCACTGGACATGGGGGCACTATATCACATCATCGCTTCAATGAGATGCGGGCCTGGAGAGGCAATGGCGCGGGCGAGTTGATCGTTGAATTCGTCCGCCGTCGTCGCCCGGCTTGCCTGCACCCCCATGCCCTTGGCCAGCGCGCCCCAATCCAGGCGCGGCCGGTCGATTTCCAGCATGTCCAGCGCCTTGCGTCCGGGGTTTCGCGCGCCGACATTGGCCAGCTCGCCCTTCAGGATCGCATAGGAGCCGTTGTTGAAGACGATGTTGACGACATCGCAGCCCTCGCGCGCCTGGGTCCACAGGGCCTGCAGAGTGTACATGCCGGAGCCGTCCCCCTCGGTGCAGATCACCTTGCGATCCGGACAGGCGATCGCGGCGCCCGTCGCATAGGGCAGGCCGAGACCGATCGACCCGCCGGTAAGCGCCAGCCAGTCATGCGGCGCGGCGCCCTGGGTATAGGGCATGAAACCGCGGCCGGTGGTCACCGACTCATCGGCGATGATGGCATTTTCCGGCATCAGATGGCCGAGCGCCGAGGCGACGACCTCCGGAGTGATGTCGCCGCCGGAAATGAGCGCCGGCTTGCTCGATTCCTGCAGCTTCGGCGCGGCGCCGTGGGCGTCGAGTTCGTCGACCAGCGCCTCAAGCGCGGCGACATGATCATCGCCGATCCCGGCCAGCACATGAACCTTGCAGCCGTCGGGAATCAGCACGCTCGGCTTGTTCGGATAGGCGAAGAACGCGACCGGTGTCTTGGCGCCCAGCAGTACGATGTTCTTGACGGAACCAAGCTGCTTCAGGGCGATATCGACCGGATACTGGATGCGTTCCACCGGAACCCGCCCGGCGCCGCGATGCCAACGGCCGTTCGAGGTCATGCAGGAGAGCCGGCAGCCGGTCTTCGCCTGGATTTTGCCGGCCAGGGCGAGCGTGTCCTGCTGAAGCGCCCGTCCGGTCATGTGGATGAGGGTTTCCTCTCCCGAGGTCAGTGCCGCCGCGACCGCCCGCACCGTCTCGTCGGAGACCCTGGAGCGCGCCGGCGGCTCGATCGGGGCGGCGTCGGAATCGGCCTCGTCCCAGGCGGTGTTCGCCGGGAGAATCAGCGTCGCGATCTGACCCGCCCCGCTCCGTGCCGCGGCAACCGCCTCGGCGCCGTCACGGGCGACAGCCTTCGCCGACGGCGAGGTCTTGACCCAGTCCGAAACCGGCCTTGCGATCCCTTCGATATCGGCGGTCAGCGGCGCATCATGCTCGATATGATAGGTGGCGTGTTCGCCCACGACATTGACAATCGGCGTAAAGGCCTTCTTGGCGTTGTGCAGATTGGCAAGCCCGTTGCCGAGCCCGGGCCCCAGATGCAGCAAGGTCGAGGCCGGCTTGCCCGCCATGCGCCCGTAGCCATCCGCCATTCCCGTCACCACGCCCTCAAACAGGCCGAGAACGCACCGCATGCCGTCGACATAGTCGAGGGCGGCGACGAAATGCATCTCGGAGGTTCCGGGATTGGTAAAACAGACCTCGACCCCGGACTTAACCAAAGTCCGGACCAATGATTCCGCGCCGTTCATCAAACTGTCCTCGGGTGGGTTGAGTTCGCCGGGATGATGACGACGGCGGCGGCGGATGGCAAGCTTTGCAGAGCGTTCCCGGACGCCCGCCGCCGGTTCCACAATCTTTGAAACCGACCGCTCAGGCGCGCGCCGCCAGGGTTCGGCTTCGCGATGCCCAGTGCAGCACCGCGAGAAGCCCGTAGGTTCCGGCAATCAGCAGCAGGGAATGGAACGAGCCGATAAACGACAACAACACATAGCCCGCGATCATCGTCCCGAGAATGCTGCCGGCCGCTCCAAGCGCGAACATCCGTCCGATCACCCGCCCCCGGTCCGCGCCCTCATCCGCCAATGCAAGGGTCGTCGCCGCCGGCGCGACGATACCGGCGAAGAAACTCGGCGCGAAAAACAGCAACGTTGCGATCGCGACGATCGACAGCGCCCCGACGCCGCCCAGTCCGTCCACGATATCGAACGCTGCAAACCTCAGATAGGCCGCCGCACCCGTGGTGACCGCCGCAAGCGCCAGCGCGCCCGCGATTACCAGATCACCGCGCCCCGGAACCTCGGGGCCGGTATAGAGCCGCCCGGCCACCCAGTGCCCGATCGACAATCCCGCCAGCACGACGGCGATAACCACTGTCCAGGTATGCAACGACATGCCGACCACCGGCGCCATGATCCGGGCGGCGACTATTTCCACCGCCAGCGCGGCGCCCGCCGACAGGAACACGGTGATGCCGAGCAAAATGCCGTTGCCTTTGTCGTGTGATTGCATGGCAGCTCATTCGATGAATCCGATGAACGATCATGGCCCGAGGCCACAAAAAAGCCAAGGCGGGCGCCGTGTATCCAACCTGCTTTGCGGCTTCGTCGCTTAATTCCGAATCACCGGGTCGCGTGGGAACCGAAGTCAAACCCCACCCGCTTCAATTCCAGGGACGCATGTCCAAATAATGCAAAACAGTGAGACCGGCCGCCGTAAGCAGACAAACGGCGTAGATGAACATGCCCAGCCGGCCGAGATGTCGCAGCAAATGCTTGCCGCCCAGGATGTAGACGATCGCCGGGCTGAGGAGCGCTATGGCGCCGATGGTCTTGAATATCGCGAAAAAGTATTCAGCCGATCCGATGTCGACCTCCTTCAAACGCGCGAACGTCGCTCACCGGAGATCATACGCTAAGATCGGCCAACTTCCACACGCCCAACGCCTTTGCCGAACCGGGCAGCTCTTCTTTCAACAGGTGCAGCGGGGTCCGGAAACTGAAAGGCGGCGCCTGGAGATTCATCCCATACCAATCGCCAATCCCTATGTTTTTATTGTCCCGGCCTTCATGGGTCGTCGCGATCAGATACTTCGCGCCGCTCGCCCGCATTCGGGACAAAGCCGTCAAGGCATCGACCAATGGAAGATGCGTCAGGCAATCCCGGCACAATATAGCGTCGGTTTTCGGAAGGGTCGTCTCGACGATATCGAGAGCTGACCAAGAGCACTTTTGCGATCCGGAAAATTTTTTGCGATTACCTTCGATGAGCCCCTCGACAACATCCACTCCCCTGTAGGAGGTCAGACCACCAAGGATGCCGGGTTGCCAATTGACGTCGTCGCGACCGGCGTCGGTCAATTCGCGAATGCCGAAATCACTGAAGAGAGCCGGCAAGACCTTACGAATAACCTCGGTTTCGTCGAGCGATGCCCCGGTCCCGCTAACGGACTCGCCTTTACCCCAAAAGCGGCCTTCCCAAATCGCGGTAAAGGTCTTCTTCCTTTGCTCAGCGCGTCGCTGATTGAAGGATGCCTGGGGAAATACTCCGGACCGCGCATTCTCCCGAATGACGCGGCTCGCGAATTCCACGCCGCAATAATCCTCGTATTCCGACATGGACCGTTCGGACCCGAGCCCATACCGATCGATTTCCACCAGGACCTCGCCGTCCTCCGAAATCTTTGACTGGAGAAGGTGCAACACCCTCGCCTTCGAGTTCAAATCGACCTCATCTCCCTGTTTCGTATCGCCAAAATGGGTGTAGGGACGGGCACTGCGTTTCCAGTCGTGATAAATGACTAGGCGGTTGGGATAGAAAATGTCGTAACCGCTGGTCCACAAACGCGCGGCCAAAGTGCATTCCTCTCCGAAAAAATAAAGATGCGGGTCATAGGGGACATCCTTGATGATCGAGGACGGCCCGAAGATCATGCCTGCGGCCACGAAGGCGCCCCGCGCGGGCGTTTCCGGCTCGTCCCGGCCGATTTTCCAGGCTGGCCGACTGCTCGGATGAAGCAACCCTTCCCGGTCAAAACTTCCCGCCGAAAGACCGAAAATCCAAACGCGTTCCAAAACGTCGGGCGGAGTAAATCCGGGTGGATAGCAACTGAGAACGCTGCGTCCGCCACCGCAGGACCGCCACATTGAAATCAGGATTTCATCCCACCCTTGCTCGAACCGCATATGAGCGTCGATCTGGAGTGTTAATTCCTCTCCTCTCCACAATTTCTGGGTGATTGATCTCGCCCAACAGACACCTTTCGACTTAAACGCATTGACGTTATAGACCCGAACCTGTCCGGGGCGCGGATAGGGTTCCACGAAGCAGTCGCCATCCTGCTCCTCAACGAACTGCCAGCAAATTCCGACATAGACCCGGTCCGGCGCCTCGGCCTTTTCGAACAGATCCTTCACCGTGAATTGACAATCACGATCCCGGTAGCTTGGGATCTGGACGAATATCCGGGGCAGATCTTTCATTGTTGTCGGTCCGAAGGTCGAAACGGGGCAACCGCAAGGCGATACGCTACCCACCTATCCTTACAACGGACGCCTTGCCAAAAAGAACTGCCTGTGGCGTGAATGCGAGTATCTACCGGATCCGTATCCCGTCGCCGGCCAAGGACGGGATCGACCTAACGTGCGAGCCGGTAAATTGGGACGGAATTTTCGATGGCACGCCCTCTTAGCGATGATTGGAGAAATTGGCTTCGGTTGAACCTCGAACGTGGCTGCGCGCTGGATGATCTTTTCATGCGAGCCGCGAGACAGGATTTTGACCACGACGAGATCTCGGAGATTCTCGGTGGTTTCAAACCCGAAACCCCGATCGCGGCCACCGCCGAGCCCGAAATGTCCGCTCTTTGGAAGCAACTCTTCGCGGCGCCGCTGACGCAATCCGATTGCACCCCGCGCGCTTGGCGGCTGGATACCTCCGCCGCACAGTTATACGAAATCCCCAATTTGCTGAGCCCGGAAGAGTGCAACAGCATGATCGACGTGATCGACCGGTCGCTGCGGCCCTCGACGGTAACCAGAGGCCCCGCCGACTACCGCACCAGCAGAACCTGCGACATGAAGCGGTCCGCGCAGGAGGAAATCGCGGCGATAGATTAGCGTATTTGCGGGCTCATCAACCCGGACGCGGCCATGTCCGAACCGATGCAGGGACAACGTTACGACATCGGTGAGTACTTCAAGGCCCATACCGATTGGTTCGCCCCTGGAACCAACGAGTTTGACAAACATACCCGCAGGGGCGGTCAGCGCACATGGACCGTCATGGTCTATTTGAATAACGTTGAGGCGGGGGGCGAAACCCGGTTTGAGCGGATCGGAAGGGATTTTCGTCCCGTGGCGGGGCTCGGGCTGGCTTGGAACAATCTCAAGGCCGACGGCAGCCCGAATGCCGCCACGCTCCATGAAGCCCTGCCGGTCCTTCAGGGCCGGAAATATGTGATCACCAAGTGGTTCCGGGAAAAGCCGGGATTGAATAAGTAAATCCGGCCCAGGGTCGGCCGAGGCCGACCCGGCCACTGGCGAGCCGCAGGGCGACTGAGTAACCTCGCGAGACCAACCCGGCGGAGCTATTCCATGACCGATGTTCCGATCATCGATGCCCATCACCATTTCTGGGACCTCGGCCTCGGCAAGCATCCATGGCTCGACGGCCGCCATGTGATCAGCGGTTTCCGCTATGGCGACTATGCGGCAATCCGGCGCAATTATCTTCTGGAGGACTACCGCCGCGATGCCGCCGGCCACAACGTGGTCAAGACGATCCATATGGAAACCGAATGGGACCCGGCCGATCCGGTGGGGGAAACCGACTGGCTGAGCCGCTATCACGATCTGACCGGTTTTCCGCATGCGCTGGTGGGACAGGCCTGGTTCGATCGGGACGATATCGCCGAGGTGCTGGCGGGGCACGCGGCCTACCCGCTGATCCGCTCGGTCCGCCAGAAGCCCAAGGCGGCCCCATCTCCCGAAGCCTTCATCGCCGGCGCGCCCGGCTCCATGGCGGATCCGGCCTTTCGCGCTGGCTACCGGCATCTGGCCCGGTATGGCTTGCATTACGACCTGCAGACCCCCTGGTGGCATCTGGGCGAGGCGGCGGATCTGGCGCGGGACTTTCCGGAGACGACCATTATCCTGAACCATACCGGCCTGCCGTCGGATCGAAGCGCGGCGGGTATTGCGGGCTGGCGGGAGGCGATGGCGAGATTTGCCGGAGAACCGAACACCGCGGTCAAGATCTCCGGCATCGGTATTCCCGACAAGCCGTGGACGACCGAGAGCAACGGACCGCTTGTGTTGGAGACCATCCGCCTCTTCGGGCCCGAGCGCTGTATGTTCGCGTCGAACTTTCCGGTCGACGGCCTGTGCGCCGGCTATGATACGATTTTCACCGGGTTCAAGACGATCGTCGGGCACCTGCCGCCTGAGAGCCAACGCAAGCTTTTCCACGACAATGCGCTGAAATACTATCGTCCGGTCTGACCGACGCCCATCCGTCAAGCGAAAGGCAAGCCACCGTGACCTCGTCTCCGTTTTCCGTCGCCCCGGTTTCCGGCTTCATCGGCGCCGAGGTCGACATGGATCTATCGCGCCCAATCGACGAGCCGGCGCGGGAGGCCCTGAACGATGCGCTTGATGCGCATCACGTCCTGTTTTTCCGGAACCAGAACCTGGATGCCGCCGGACTGAAGCGGGTGACCGAGGTCTTCGCGCCGCTGGTACGCGTGCCCTACATCACCCCCTCGCCCGAAGATCCGGACATCATCGCCGTGCTGAAGGAGGCGAGCGAGGCGAAGATCGCCAATTTCGGCGGCGACTGGCATTCGGATTTCAGTTTCCTCGACGAGCCGCCCGGCGGCTCGGTGCTCTATGCGCTTGAGATCCCCCCCTATGGCGGCGATACGATCTGGGCCAGCCAGACCGCCGCCTACGAGCGGCTGAGCGACGGTCTGAAAGCCGAGATCGAAGGCAAGCGCGCGGTCCATATCGGCGCCCCCTACGGCGCGAAATCACCACCGAAATTCAACGACAAGCTCAGCACCTCGATAGGCATGACCCGCGGCGATCCCAATGCCGACCGGGAGCGCCTGCACCCGATCGTGCGCACCCATCCGCGCAGCGGCCGCAAGGCGCTGTTCGTGAACCCGATCTATACGGTCGGCATCGAGGGCATTGAAACGGGTGAAGCCCAGCACCTGCTCGCCCGGCTGTACCGGCACGCCACGCGGCCGGATCTGACCTGCCGTTTCCGCTGGGCCAAGGGTTCGGTGGCGATCTGGGACAACCGGATGACCATGCATTATGCGTTGAACGATTATGACGGACAGCGCCGTCTTCTGTGGCGCACCACCTTTGCCGGTGAACGGCCGGTCTGATCCCCGCCGAGCATATCTGGAGAAACAAATGCCCGACAAACCATTGGACGGAAAAGTCGCCCTGATCACCGGCGCGGGTCAGAACATCGGCCGCGGGATCGCCCTCGCACTCGCGGCCGACGGCGCGGCGATCGTCGTCAACGGCCGGGCCAACCGGGAGGCCGTGGATGAAACGGTTAAAGCGGTTCGTGATGCCGGCGGGAAAGCCGTCGGACAGATTGCCGATGTCTCGGACCCCGACGCCGTTGCGGCCATGATGCAGGCGGTAAAGAAGGAGTTCGGCGGGGTCGACATCCTGGTCAGCAATGCCGGCCTGCGCCGCCAGACGCCGTTTCTTGAGATGAGCTTCGCGGAATGGCGCGAGATCCTGTCGGTCGCTCTGGATGGTGCCTTCATCCTGGCCCGTGCGGCGGTGCCGTCCATGATCGAGCGCGGGGGCGGCAGGATCGTCGCCCTGTCCGGCGTTTCGCACCGGGTCGGCACCTTGAACCGGTGCCATGTCTCGGCGTCGAAGGCCGGCCTTGAAGGGCTGATCCGGGCCCTTGCGCGGGAGCTTGCGCCGCACGGCATCACCTGCAATTCCGTCGCGCCCGGCGCCATCGACACGGTGCGCGGCGCGGCGGCGGGCGCCCGGCCGACTGACGGCGCCGCTGCGAACATTCCGGTGGGACGAATGGGCACGGTCGAAGAAATCGCGGCGATGGTCCGCCACCTTACGGGTCCGGCCGGCGGCTACATCACTGGCCAGACGATCCACGTGAACGGCGGCACGTTCCTGGGCTAAAAGCGACCAGGACCGGCGCCGGAATCGAGCCCACATCTGATTGACCACCGGCCCGGCGCCGATCACAATCTCCCGGCCCGCCCAACGCCTTTCAAGGACACACACATGATCGACCTGCGCAGTGACACCGTCACCAAGCCGTCCCCCAGAATGTATGAAGCCATGGCCACCGCCGAGGTCGGCGATGATGTCTATGGCGACGATCCGACGATCAACGAGTTGGAGGAAACGGTCGCCGACATGCTCGGCTTCGAGGCCGGCATGTACGTCACCTCCGGCACCCAGTCGAACTTCACCGCCGTGCTGACCCATTGCGGGCGCGGCGAGGAATACATCATCGGCGAGGCCTATCACATCTACCGGGCCGAGGCGGTAGGCACCGCCGCCCTTGGCGGGATCGTTCCGCAGACCGTGCCGGTACTCGACGACGGCTCCATCGACCTCGCGGTGGTTGAGTCCCGGATCAAGACCGAGGACATGCATTTCCCGCGCACCAAGCTCATCTGCTTCGAGAACACCCATAACGGCAAGCCGTTGTCGCCGGACTATATGAACCGGGCAACCGCACTCGCCAAAAAGCACGGGCTTGCCTGCCATCTCGACGGCGCCCGGCTGATGAACGCGGCGATCGCCAACGGGTGCACCGCCAAGGACCTGACCAAGGGGTTCGATACAGTCTCGCTCTGCCTCTCCAAGGGGCTCGGCGCGCCGGTCGGCTCGGTCCTGGTCGGCAGCGGGGATTTCATCAAGGAGGCGCGCCGGGCCCGTAAGATGCTGGGCGGCGGCATGCGCCAGGCGGGCATCCTCGCCGCCTGCGGTCTCGTAGCGGTGCGCGAGCAGGTCGACCGGCTGGCGGACGACCACCGGCTGGCCGCGCGCCTCGCCTCGGAACTGGCGCAGATTCCGGAAATCACCACCGAGCCCCAGGGCGCCAACACCAACATGGTGTTCATCCAGGTCGACGGCGCGCACCGCGACGGGCTGAAGGCGCATATGGAATCCCGCGGCGTGAAGATCGGCGGGCGCCCGCCGACCTTCCGGCTGGTGGTGCATCGCGACATTAGCGAAGCCGATATCGCGACCACGGTCGCCGCGATGGCCGAATATTTCAGGAACGCCGCGTAGACCGGCTCCGTCCGTTCAAGGGAGAGAGAACCATGGCTCCGAAGATCACCGATTTAGGTTTTTTGCAGGGCATCAAGGTCGTCGATTTCAGCCAGTTCGAGGCCGGGCCGTCCTGCACCGAGACCCTGGCATGGCTCGGCGCCGATGTGGTGAAGATCGAAAACCCGAACCGGGGCGATCCGGGCCGCCGGCTGCGCCCGAACCAGCCGGACGACGACCCTTATTATTTCCACATGTTCAATGCCAACAAGAAGTCGGTGACCCTGAATCTGAAGTCACCCAAGGGTCTGGATCTGGTCAAGGACATGATCCGCGAGGCCGACGTGATGATCGAGAATTTCGCCCCCGGCGCGATCGAGCGGCTGGGCCTGTCCTATGACGTGGTCAAGCAGATCAATCCCGGCATCATCTATGCGCAGGTCAAGGGCTTCGGCGAAGGCAGTCCCTTCGAGAAGAACCTCGCCTTCGACATGATCGCCCAGGCCTGCGGCGGCACCTTCAGCGTCACCGGCGCCGCCGACGGCCCGCCGACCCGGCCGGGCATCACCATCGGCGACACCGGAACCGGCATGCTGATGGCGATCACCATTCTGGGCGCACTGTTCAAGCGTAAGGAGACCGGCGAAGGCCACAAGCTGCAGGTGGCGATGCAGGACGCGATGCTGCATTACATGCGGGTGAATTTCGCGACCCAGGGCCGCACCGGCAAGGCGGCCCAGCGCGGCGGCAGCCGGGTGCCCGGCATCACCAACGCGCCGATGGGTCTTTACCCGTGCGCGCCGGGTGGTCCCAACGACTACATCTACATCATGACCAGCCGGGCCAATCCCGAGCACTGGGACCGCCTGCTGAAGGTGGTCGAGCGCGAGGACCTGATCGGCGACGACCGCTATGCCACGCCGGCGGACCGGGTCGATCGGATCGACGAGGTGGACGAGATCATCGCGGCCTGGACCCGCGGCCAGGGCAAGTTCGAGGCGATGGAAAAGATCGGCGCGGCCGGGATTCCCGCCGGCGCCGTGCTGGACACGGACGAGCTCAACAAGGACAAGACCTTCGAGGAGCGCGGGGTCATGCAGACCATGGTCCACCCGGTCCACCGCCCGTTCAAGATGCCTGCCTGGCCGGTGCGCATCGACGGCGCGGCCGTGCGGTTAAAGGCCTCGCCGATGCTGGGCGAACATACGGACGCGGTGATGAACGACTGGCTCGGCCTCAACGACGCGGCGGTCACGGCGCTGCGTCAGGAAGGCGTGCTCGGCTAACCCCGCCAGGGCATCAGCAACCTGGGACGGAACAGCGCCGCCAGCATCACGCAGGAGCCCATGGCGTAGATCCCGCAAGCCGCGGCGATCGTCTCGAAGCTGATTCCGCCGTCGATGAACCAGCCGAACACCGCCGGGCCGAGGGCGCTGGAGATCACCTGAATTCCGGCGACCATGGCCCGGATCGAACCGAGATGCAGCACGCCATAAAGCTCGGCCCAGACGGTGGAGACCACCGTTGCGCCGGCGCCGCCCGAACTGCCGGCGAGGATCATGAAGAAGAAGATCGATGCCTGACTTTCGAAGACCGCGATGACGATACAGGCGCACATCAGCGGCGCCAGATAAAACGGGGCGACCGAAAGCGCCCCGTACCGGTCGACCAGCATGCCGGTGACCATGGCCATGCCGACCTGGCAGATCGCATAGATGAAGAAGGACGAGGCGTAGATCGTCAGGTCCCAGCCCTTGCTTTCGACCAGATGCACCTGATGCAGGTTCAAGCCGGTGATGATGAAGGCCGATGACATCATCGCCGACATCGCCAGGAAAAAGCGCGGGTCGCGGATCACCTGACTGCGGGTCCATTGCCGGCGCGCGGCATCCACGGCGCGGTCCTGAAGCGCTCCCGCCCGCTCCAGAAACGCCTGATGGCGCTCGCCATGGCCCTTGAGCAACCAGAGCAGCAGCGGCGGGACCGCCAGCAGCACCAGCAGCGCGCTGGCCAGCCACACGTCGCGCCAGTCAACGATCGCCAGCACCTTGACCGACGCCGCCGGAAACAGCGCCTGACCGCTCGGAAAGCCGAGCGCCGCCAGGGATACCGCCCGTCCGCGCGTGAACTCGTCGAAATACCGCGCCATCGTCACCGTCGCCGCCTGGCTCATCAACCCTTGCCCGGCAAAGCGCAGCAGGAAGATCGCCAGCGCCAGCACCCAGCCGTTCCAGGCAAACGACATGACCAGGCACGCCCCCGCCATGCCCGCGCACAGCAGCACGGCGTAAAGCCGGAGATCGACCCGGTCGATCACCTTGCCGGCCCAGATCAGCAGCAGACCGCTGGTCACCGTACCCGCGGCATAGATATTTCCGAAATCGCCGTGGCTCAGCGCGAAGGCATCCCGCAACTGGCCGCTATACATGGCGATATAGAAGGTCTGTCCGAAGGTGGACATGAAGGCGATGAGATAACCGAAGCCGAGAAACCGGATATTGCCTCGCACGAACCGGAGATAATCCACCAAGGCCCGCCTCAGCTACGCCAGCGCAAGGTGGTCTCGCGCACCGGGTTTTCGAAGGCGGTACCCTCGATGCTCGACCGCTCATGGGCTTTCTTCAGGCGGTAGTACCATTTCGCCTGCATATCCGCGTCGTTGATCAGCAACAGATTCGGCTGATGCACCAGACCGCGCTGCTGCTTGACCACGATATCGCGGTCCTGACCCAGGAACTTGCGCACAAAGGGCCGCAACACCGGACGCAGCGCCGACAGCCACGGCATGGTCCAGTACATCATCTGGTGAATCACCGTTCTCTGCGACGTTATCGGCGTCACCGCGGTCAGGCCGACAAGGACGTTACGTCCGGCCTTCACGTGCTCGATGCGGATGCCAGGCAGCCGAAACGAGATCTCGGTGGTCATCTCGCCTCCGAGAATCCTGTAGGCCGCCGAGTTGCTCGACGGCGCGTGCCGCAGCATCGAGAAGCCCAATTCCGACGGTCCGAACCGCTTTTCCTTGGCGTGGATCGACCGCCGCGAGCGCCACCACCAGGAGCGATGCACGAAGGGACCATGCGCCGGATCCATCAGGCCGACGACGGCGTGATCGACGTGGCAGGGGAACTCCATTGCCTCGATCAGTTTCGGTTGCCCCGAGACCTCCGGCAGGGCGGGCGGCATCGGGAGATCCGCCACCTCGTTCGGATCCCGGGCCATGTAGATCCAGATGCAGCCCTGTGATTCATGAATCGGATAGCGGCGCACCCGGATGCGGGACACATCCAGATCCTGACCCTCGACCAGCGACGGGATCATCGTGCACACCCCGTCGGCGCCGAACCGCCATCCGTGATAGCAGCACTCCACCTCGCCGCCGACCATCGCCCCGTCGCTCAGTGGAATACCGCGATGCGGACAAATGTCGCGCAAGGCGAACGCGGCGCCATCACGTCCCCGGCCGAACACAACCGGGTCGCCCAGCAGGCTGAGCGCCACGAGCCTTCCCGCCTTCAGCGAGGCCGAGGGCAGGGCGAAATACCAGATATCCCGTAACAGGTCGTCGGACGGCGGGGCGTTCATATCGCCGGACACTGCCACCACGCCTCCGCCCGCGCAAGCGACCGATGGTCGCGATGCTTCAAAGCCAGGCTAGCTGTACATGCTCGCCCGGATGAAATTTTCCAGATAGTCGTTGATCCGCTTGAAGGCTGTGGCGGCCTTTTCCGGATCGCCCTCGGAGACGGCGCGGGCCGCCTGCGCGTGCAATTTCGGCCCGAGCTTCATATCACCGCCGCCGTCATGCCGGCTGAACCAGAAGCGGCGAGCCAGCGGGTGGAGGAGCTGGGCCATTTTCGCGGCAAACTCGTTATTCATCGCGGAGATGCAGATATTGTTGAACTCGCTGTCCGCGCGCAGAAGCCCGATCGGGTCACGCCGGGCCGACGCCGCCTCGAATTCCGAGGCTACCCGAAGAAGCTCCCTTCGCTGCAGCGGAATAGCGCGTTCCGCCGCGCCCCTGGCCACTGCGTCATCCAGTCCCCGGCAAACCTCCAGCATCCGAAGCGACGCCGCGGAATCAACCTTGGAGACCCGAATGCCTCTTCTGGGAAGCACGACCAGCAAGCCCGCCAGAGCCAGCCTTTGAATCGCCTCGCGCACCGGCGTGCGGCCGATGCCGATCGATTCGGCCAGATCCTTTTCGGTCACCACCGAGCCCGGCGCGAATTCCATAAGCACCAGCTTCTCTTCCAAGCGGTGATAAGCGAGCTCTTTCAGACTATCCGGCGCTTGCGGTCCCAGCTCGGCGAGATCCGCGATCATCAATTCCTGAAAATCCATCTAACGCAACCTTTATACTGGCCGCCTTAATGGCGGTTGTGCCCCAACTCGGCGAAAACTCCGCGATTTTCGTGGTCCCACCCACATCGTTCTCGATTTCCGCCGTATTCTGAATTCTATAAACGCTCCCTCATGCCGTCACGCCGACACCGGCCACCGTCGTCCGGTGCATCACCCGGGGATAAATCGGATTCCACGGGCGACCGCGGTGCAAGGCACAACGGTTGTCCCACATCACCAGATCGTGCTTGCACCACCTATGACGATACACGAATTCGTCCTTCGTGACATGCGCGTTCAGATCGCGGATCAGCGCCCGGCCCCCTTCAAGGTCCATGCCCACCACATAGGACGCATGGGCACCGACGAAGAGATTCTTCGCCCCGGTGGACGGATTTGAACGTATCAGGGCCTGCTTGACCGGCGGCAATTCACGCTTGTCCCGCTCCCTCAGCAGGTTCGGATCGATCAAACCGCGCGAATAGGCGAAATCATGGACACAGACCAGGCCTTCCAACGCCGCCTTGCGTTCGTCCGGAAGCGTTCCGTAAGCGGCCCTCATGCTGGCGAACTCGGTCTCGCCGCCCTCGGGCGGAACCTGACGGCCCGACAACAGCGATCCGGTCGCCGGGACCTCCTTGAAGGAGCTGTCCGTGTGCCACATCTGATTGCCGGTATTGAACACCATCCGCCGGTCTTCGGGGGGGATCACCGCGCCCGATTCGTCCAGATTCGAGAGGATCGTGACCACCGTTCCCGCGCCACCGGGATTGGAACTGACGGTGATCTCCAGCGGTCCGAATCTCTGTGAGAAAGCCACCTGTTGCTCGTCGGTGATGTCCTGGTCGCGGAACACCAGTATCGAATGCTCGTCGAACGCATTCCTGATGTCCTGAAAATCCGCGTCGGAAACAGGCGCGCTGAGGTCCACGCCGCCAACTTCGGCCGCAAAGTTCTGCGTGAGGCGCTTGACGGTCACTGCCACGGCGTCCTCCGGAAAAATGGATGTTTTGGGGCGGGAATTGCGCCGCCTCCCATAAGGTACAGCGTAGGAACGCCATTGACGCGCGTCCACCGGATAGTACCTCAGCATGTATACTGATCGGAACCTTGATCGTTCCGCCCATCCCTCATGTGGTTCATACTTAGAGACCGTGGGTAGCGGCTGCCCGCGGAACCGCAACAGACCGGGAAACCGCCATCTATGTCCAAGCCTCCAGGAAATGCCG
This sequence comes from Alphaproteobacteria bacterium, assembly GCA_038116915.1. Lineage (GTDB taxonomy): Bacteria > Pseudomonadota > Alphaproteobacteria > Thalassobaculales > Thalassobaculaceae > JADHLJ01. The sequence continues at coordinate 14,153 of JAYOEU010000025.1, read as the reverse complement.
GCCATGCCCTCGGCATCGATATCGGCGGCACCTTCACCGATCTTGTCGCTCTCGATCTATCCAGCGGGGTGTGCCGGACGGCCAAGGTTCCGACCACGCCGGAAGATCCCCGGGCAGGCGTCGGCCACGGCATCGCGGAATTGCTGCCCAAGATCGGCGGCGGGCAGAAAATCAGCCGGGTCGTCCATGCAACCACCCTGCTCAGCAACGCTGTGATCGAGCGCCGGGGAGCCAGAACCGGACTGATCACGACGGCTGGGTTCCGCGACACCCTCGAGCTCGGGCGGGAACGGAAATACGACATCTATGACCTGTTTCTCGAATTCCCGGCGCCGCTGACCGACCGTTCCCTGCGCCTTGAGGCAAAGGAACGGATCGCCGGCGACGGGTCGGTCCTGATCCCTCTCGACGAGAATGCCGTCATAAAGGCGGCGGACAAACTGGTTACGGCAGGAGTTGAGTCGATCGCGGTGGTCTTTCTCAACGCGCACGTCAACGCGGCGCACGAGGAGCGGGCCGCCAAATTGATCGCCGCGCGGCATCCCGGCCTGTCCGTCTCGCTGTCCTCCGAGGTCAGCCGGGAGCCGGGGGAATTCGAACGCGGCTCCACCGCCGTCATCAACGCCTATATCAAGCCGCTGGCCGGCGCCTATATCGACGGTCTGGTTTCGGTCCTGCGGGATGCGGGGATCAGGGCGCCCCTGATGCTGATGCTATCCAACGGCGGCCTGACCCACGCCGCCGAGGCGCGCCGGGTGCCAGTGCAGTTGCTTGAGTCCGGACCGGCGGCGGGCGCGCTTTCGGCGGCGCTGATCGGTGGTGGCGCGGGCGAGAAGCGGCTGCTTGCCTTCGACATGGGCGGCACCACCGCCAAGATCGCGATCGTCGACGACGGAGAGCCGGAGGTTGCGTACCGTTTCGAGGCCGCGCGGGAGCGGCGTTTCGCGCCGGGAAGCGGGCTTCCCGTCAACATCACCACGGTCGAGCTGGTCGAGATCGGGGCCGGCGGCGGCAGCATCGCCCAGCGGGACCCGCTGGGACTGCTGAAAGTCGGTCCGAGAAGCGCCGGCGCCGAGCCCGGTCCGGCCTGCTATGGCCGAGGCGGAACCGAGCCGACGGTAACCGATGCCGATCTGCTGCTCGGCTATCTCGATCCCGACGGGTTTTCATCAAGCGCGATCAGTATCGATACCGCCGCCGCCGAAGCGGCCGCCTCGCGGCTCGGCAAGAAGCTTTCGATGACCGGCGCGGATACCGCCCTCGGGATTCACGAAGTCGTCTGCGAAACCATGGCGCGCGCCGCCCAGGTCCACCTCGCCAAGAAGGGCCGCGACCCCCGAGACTACACGCTCTATGCGACCGGCGGCGCCGCCCCGGTTCATGCCTGCGCGGTTGCCGGTCGGCTCGGCATTTCGCGGGTGATCATCCCGCCGGCGGCGGGCGTCGCCTCGGCTCTGGGTCTCGCCGTCGCCCCAGCCCGGGTCGACCGGACCCGGGCGGTGGGCTCTCGGGTCGCCGGCCTGGACTTCGCGGCCCTCGAAGCGCTGTACCTGGAACTGGAAGCCGACGCGGGCGCGGTCGTAAAGGATTCCGCCGGCACCTCGAAACGCACCTCCACCCGTCTCGGCGAAATGCGCTATGCCGGACAGGGCGCGGTTCTGGTCATCGACCTGACCGCCGCGTTGAAGGAAAAGGACCCCGCCGAAGCCCTTACCGAGGCGTTTCACGCGGCGAATGAGCAGGCGCACGGTCGCCGGCTTGAAGCGGTGCCCGTCGAACTGATGACCGCCCGAGTCACCGTCCAGGCCCCGACCGTCCCCGAGGGGCTGCGGCCCCGCCTCGGCGCCCAGGATGATTCCGAAAGGCCGGAGAGGGCCCGCGACGTCCGCCTGCCGGGCTGGGAGCGCGCGCGTTCGGTCCGTGTCCACACCCGCTCCGCCCTGCCCGCCAATGTGACGATCAAGGGCGCCGCCATCATCGAGGAGGGCCAGTCGACCACCGTGCTGCCGGCGCATGCCCGGCTCGCCATCGACGGCGCCGGCAACATGGTCATCGACATCAATACGGCCGAAGACCGGCAAGCCGCCAGAAAGGCCGATTTCGACGACCCGATTCATCTGGAGATCCTGTGGAATCGGATGATCGCGGCCGTCGACGAGGCGGCGGCGTCACTGTTGCGCTCCGCATTCTCAACGGTGGTGCGCGAGTCCTATGATTTTTCCTGTGTCGTCACCGACGCCGAGGGCAATGCGTTGGCCCAGGCGAGCGACAGCATCCCGTCCTTCATCGGCACTCTGCCGGACACCGTGAAGCACTTCATCACCGCTTTTCCACCGGCAAGCCTGGTGCCCGGCGATGTGTTGATCACCAACGACCCGCATATGGGTACCGGGCATCTGCCGGATATCTCGGTCTGCCGCCCCCTGTTCAGCGGGGGGACCCTGGTCGGTTTCGCGGCCAGCACGGCCCACGCGCCGGATATCGGCGGCAAGATCCGCTCGCCCGAGCCGCGCGAGATCTTCGAGGAAGGCCTTCAGATTCCGCTGCTGAAGCTGTTCGAGGCGGGGGAACCGAACCGGACCCTGCTGGCCTTCCTGCGCACCAATGTCCGCGTTCCCGACCAGGTTGAGGGTGATCTTGAGGCCCAGCTCGGGGCACTGGCGATCATGGAGATGCGCATCGACGAGCTGATCTCCACCTATGGTCTCGCCGATCTGCACGATCTGTCGCGCGCCGTTCGCGAGCGGACCGAAGCGGCGGTGCGGGCCGCCGTTTCGGCGCTGCCGGACGGCCGCTATGCCGCGACGGTCAACACCGACGGTCTGGCGGACACGCCGCTGGAAATCCGGGTCGAGGTGGAGATCGACGGGGATGAGGTCCGGATCGACTTTGCCGGATCCTCCGAGCAGGTTCCGAAGGCGGTCAACTGTCCGCTCTGCTACACCCGCGCCATGTCGTCCTACGCGATCAAGGCCGCCCTGGCGCCGGAATTACCGAACAATGACGGCGCCCTGCGCGCGATCACGATCACCGCGCCGGAAGGCAGCATCGTCAATCCGCGCCGCCCCGCCTCCGTCGGCAGCCGGGTTCTGACTGGCCATTATATCCCGGCTCTGGTGATGGATGCCCTCGCCGGGATCGCGCCCGACAAGGTGCTGGCGGGCGCCGGCTCGCCGATCTGGTGCGTGAACATCAACGGCAGCAACGCCGACGGCTCGCCCGCCGCCGGCCTCTTCTTCTTCAACGGCGGCATGGGCGCATCGGCCACCGGCAACGGCCTTTCGTGCGTCAGCTGGCCGTCCAACATCTCGACCACGCCGGCCGAGGAGATCGAGCACCGCCTGCCGATCCGGGTCCTGCGGCGGAAAATTCGCGCGAAATCGGGCGGGCCAGGAGCGTTCACCGGCGGTCATGGCCAGGAGGTGGAGCTCGAATATACCGGCGCCCGGCCCGGCGCCGTCGCGTTTCTCGCCGAGCGCACCAGGACACCCGCCAAAGGCATTGCCGGCGGCGGCAAGGGCGCGCCCGGACGGCTCGAAATCGACGGCGCCCCCGCCGACCCGAAGGCCCAGCACATCATCCGCCCCGGCGCCCGGATCCTACTCGCCACCCCCGGCGGCGGCGGCTATGGGGCGAAGTAGACCGGGGAGCGGGTCGGGCCGTCCGGTTGTCCGACAACCGTCACCGGATCAACCCTTGGTATGGGCCCTGGCTTTCGCCAGGGGTTCGGGAACAGCTGAACCAGTCCAACCAACCATCCCTGTTGGAAAGGTCATTCCATTGCGGATTTGAACCTTCGATCAGAGCGATTTTCCAGACACGTTTCCACGTATTAAGCCGGTTCTCCCGTATCCCTGGCGAAAGCCAGGGCCCATTCCACAGGCCTCGGACGCGCCCTGGATCATGGAAAGGTCGCGCTGATCCTGCCCATGGATCCGAAGTCGGCCACCACGGAGTCGCCGCGCGACAGGGGGCGCATGCCGGTGCAGGTGCCGGTCATCAGATAGTCTCCGGCCCGCAGGCCCCGGCCCTGCATGAAGGAGTGACACGCGGTCCAGCCGGCGGCATCGAAGATATGCTTCCACATCAGATCCTTCGGCGCGCCGGTGACCACGTGCTCACCGTTGATCGAGAGCGAGACCGCTTGGTTCATCAGATCCAGCCCGCTCCAATCGGTGGTCTCGGGGCCGAGGACCAGGCCCGCGTTCACCCCGCCGTCGGCGACGGCGCGATAGCTGGCGCCGGCTCCCTCTCCGGCGAAGCGGAAGCGGATGATCTCGAAGGATGTGAAGATCGAACCGATGGCGGCTTCGCATTCCTCGCGGGAATAGGGTTTGCTTCGATGGGGCAGATCGGCCTTCAGGCGCAAGGTCATCTCGGTTTCGATCCGATAGCCGTCCTGGAACGGGATCGCGGACCCGCTTTGCCAGGTGAACTTGTCGAAGACCGGGCCGAGGAACGGGCGCTCAACCCCGAGAACACCCAACAGGGGCTCGGTGGTGGCGCCGATTTTCCACCCCGCGACCGGCAGCCCGGAATAGGCAATCATCTCGGATTGGATCTTGTATGCCGCGTCCTCGGTTTCCGGCTTGCCGTCGAATTCCCGAGGCAATGTCCCGGCATTGAGACGCGCGTCCCAGAGCGCCCTGGCTGGATTGGCCGTCATGTCAGATCTCCCGTTTCTTCAAATCTACCGTTGCCTCGTCATCACCGGCATCCGCGCGCTGAGCGACAGCATGCATTCCAATGCCGACCCGCCCTGCCAGCGGGCATAGTCGGCAAGCCCGATCCTCTTCCCGCCCGTGCCGCCGACCACCGTTATGGTATCACCGACGGCGATCTCCATATCCTCGGGCACCTCGATCACCAGATGCTCAAGCGAGCCGCCGAGCACCGTGAGTCGCCGATCGCCGAACAGAACCTCGGCGGTCTGGCCCTCAACGGCCGAGCGGTTTCCGTCATTGAGCCCGCACGGCACCACCACCGTCCGCCGCTCCCGCCTCCTGGCGTGATAGGCGCCACGGCCGCGCAGGCCATCGTTGCCGTGATCGGTCACGTCGATCACCCGACTCTTGACCGCGCCGAGCACCGGCAAAAATCCTTCAAGCGGCGCAAGCTCCGTCGCCACCGACGGCATGCCGTACAGCAGGTGCCCCGGGCAGACAGCGGTGCAGTCGTCTTTCCAGCCGACCATCAGCGCCGAACTTGCCAGCGCCTGGGTTACCGGAATCTCACGCCCAGCGTCCCGCAACCGGTGTAGCAGGTCGTAGAACAGATCAAGCCGCTCTCGGGCATAAGCCATCCCCTCGGCGTTCTTGAAGGAGAGATGCGTGTAGACCCCCTCCAGCGCCACGCCGTCCCGGCCGGCGATGAAATCGACCAGCTCCGGTGCGTCCGCCAAGGACACGCCCAGCCGGCCCATGCCGCAATCGACCTTGAGAAAGAGTTTCGCGGCCCCTTCGGTCTGGGCGTTCGCGGCGGCGCTGATGCCCGCGCGGTCATAGACCGTCGGCATGAAACCCGCCGTCACGAGTTCGGCAACCCCCTCGGGCAAGGCGCCGGCCAGCATGACGACGGGCGTTTCGATCCCGGCGGCGCGGAGCGCCTTTGCCTCGGCGAAAGACCCGGTGGCCAGCATCTCCACGCCGGCCTCCTCGAGTACCTTGGCGACCGGAACGATGCCGTGGCCATAGGCATTGGCCTTGACCGAGGCGATCACCTTGACGCCGGGCCGCACCCGCCGGCGGATCTCCGCAAGGTTGCCGACAAGGGCGGCGGAGTCGATTTCCATCCAAGTCGGATGGGTTGCCGAGACCTCGGGCGCGGCGGGCAAGCCCTATTCCTCCGGCCCGATGAACTCCAGCACCGAGTCGTATTCCGGCAATCGGATGACGATGCTTCCGCTGCCCACCGCCGAGGGGGGCGGATTGTCCATGGCCTCCAGCGCGCCCGCAACCAGGGCAAGCGAACTGGTTCTGAAGATCACCGCGCCGAAAATCGATTTCCGCTTGCCGAGATCCGAGGCGAGGTCGCCATACTGTTCGCGATAGCCGCGCGGTGTCCGGAACGACAGGCGGGCATCCGCCAGGTCGACGACCCGAACCCCGCCGATCAGGGCATTGACCTCGCCCTCGACGAGCCGGGCATAGTCATTCGCCACTTCCGGCACATTGTCCGTGACCACCATCACCTCGGCGATTTCCAGCGCGCCGTTGGCATGGCTCAGCCATTCCGGCCGCCAGACCAGTTCCGGCGTACCATGCTCGCAAAAATAGACCCGCCCCTCGGGAAAGACGTCTGGACGGACCGTCACGGTCCGGAACCTGGCATCCTGGGTCTTGCCGTCCAGTTCGACCGGCCGGCTGAAGGCGCGCGGCTCCTCGCCGGCCATCTCCAGCGCCAGCAGATGCGCATGGGTGGTATCCACATTGTCGGTTTTGAACACCAGACCGTTGATGCCGACAGGGGCGGCGATCAGATCGGCGCGCTTGATCTCACCCACCTTGGGGACACCGATGAGCTCAAAATATTTGGTGTCGAACATCATCAGGTGATTGATCGAGCCGAGTGTGTGATAGCCGCGCGGCGTCAGGGTGAAGCCGAGCGCGCTGGACAGTGCTTCGGCGGCGTCCATGTCGCGGCGGACATTGATGACCACATGGTCGAGGCGGGTACGGCATTCCATGATCAGCGAGCCTCCGCCATCGACCGGATCGCGGCCATGTGGGCGGCGGGCGTTTCGAGGCCGGCCTCGGCGGTCCGGAACGTGAACTCGTTGGCGCCCATGGCGCGCCACTGTTCCATCACCCCGCGCCATTCCTGGGCACCGGCGCCCTGGTTCGCGAAGACCGTCGCGTTGACGCCGATCGAGTCCGGCTCCCGGCCCGCCTCGGCGGCGGTCTGCCGGAACATCGAGAGCTTGGCGGCAGCCTCGTCGCTCGGCTCCTGGCGCGGAAACATGAACCAGCCGTCGGCGATGCGCGCGGCCCGCCGGATCGCCGGATCGCCCATCGCGCCGATCCAGATCGGGATCGGCTTCTGCACCGGCTCCGGATTGATCCCGGACGCTTCGAACTTGTGATAGTCCCCGTCATACGCGACCACGCGCTTCGACCAGAGCTGCCGCATCACGTCGATCTGCTCGCTGAAACGCTTTGCCCGGTTGGCGAAGTTCATGTCGAGCGCGTCATACTCCACCTTGTTCCAGCCGAGCCCGACGCCCAATCTCAGCCGCCCGCCGGACAGTACGTCAACCTCGGCGGCCTGCTTGGCGACCAGCACCGCCTGGCGCTGCGGCAGGATCATGACCGCCGTGCCGAGACCGATCTTCTCGGTGACGGCGGCGGCATAGCCCATCAGCACCATCACCTCGTGGAACATGTAGTCGCGGGTGTATTTGTTCGCGAAACTGGCGCCGCGCGGCGCGTCCTCGCCGACCACGTGATCAACGAAGGTGACGAAGTCGTAGCCGAGTCCCTCCGCCGTCTGGAGAAAGTCCCTGATCACCGCCGGATCGGTGCCGATCTCGGTCTGCGGGAAAGATAGGCCTAGTTTCATGAGCTGGAATCCGGTCTGAGAGGGGACTGAAATGGGTCTGCTTGCGGCAAGTCTATCGTCAGTCCGCAAGCGCCGTCGAGATCATGCCGCCGGATATCTAGTCTCCGGTAAGCTTCGGCCGCTTCTTGGCCGCATAGGCCTTCGAGGCGATCGCGTGATCATCCGTCGATTGAGCCAGCAAAAACTGGTCGACATCGGCATGCATGACCGCCCGGTCCAGAGCGGTGGCGTAGCTGTTGATCGATCGCTTGATCATTTGCGCGGCGATATGCGGCTTGCCGGCGTAAAAGTCCGCCATCTCCCGCGCTTTTTCCATGATCGCGCCCGGCGCGGCCATTTCGTCGAGCAATCCCCAGTCCAGCAGGGTCTGGCCGCGCACCCGCTCGCCGCCGATCATCAGTCGCTTGGCGCGCGCCGGGCCGACCAGGCTGACGCAGAGCGGCATCGCCCGCCACATCAGGTTCATGCCGAGATCAACTTCGGGGAAGAACAGCAGGCTGTCCTCGGCGCCGACCCGGAAATCGCAGGCCATCGCGAAACACCCGCCGCCGCCCGCCGCCGCGCCGTTCCAGGCGGCGATGGTGATCTGGTCCATCTCCAGGATCGCCTGGATCGCCCGCTCACCGATCCGGCGCTTGCGGCGCTTGCCGACCAGCGGCCCTTCATAGCTCTGTCCGGCATCGGTGAGATCCGCGCCGGCGCAGAAGTTCTTGCCCGCGCCGGTCAGGATCACCACCCGCGTGTCAATGTCGTCGCGGAAGGAAAGTGCCGCCGCCTCGACATCCGCGATGACGGCGTGCGTCAGCGCATTGGCCCGTTCCGGACGGTTTATGGTGACCGTCGCGATCTCGCCGTCGCGATCGATCCTGACATAGTCAAAGGTCATTCCGCCCTCCGCGCGTTCGAGCCGGCCCCGATGTCGATCGCCCGATCCTAGCCGGGTCTCCGGCCAATTCACCATATGTGAATGGAATGGCCTTCTCCCGTCTCGTCATTTGCGCGATCCTGGCATTCGAAAAAAACCGTAGCGGGGCCTCCTCCATGAGTACGACCGGCATCTCACTCGATGCGAGGGCGATGGGCACCTTGAACACCGCCTTGAAAGCCGCCACCAATGCCGCCGACGCGGAAGCCGCGCTGTCCGCACTGAGCGCGGCGGCCTGGACGGCGCTTGGCGATCCCGAGGCGCACAATCGTCCCGGCGCGCTCAAACCCGGCGAGCATCAGTTCGCGGTTTCCGGCTATTTCATGCTGACGGCGGACGGCAGGGAAACCGTGCTGGTGGCCGAGCATGGCTTTCCGGCCGAACAGCACCAGCTGCGCATCCCGTCCGATCTCGCCCATCCCGGTTGGGTCGTGAAGCACCGTAAGCCGTTGCTGCTTGCCAATACCGACGAGGATTCGGGCTTCAAGCAGATCCTGAAGACCGCCCGCATGGGCTCGGCCATGTACAGCCCGCTGCTCTGGCGGGATGAGTTTATCGGCCTGCTGATCACCGCCTCGCAGGCGCGGAACACTTACGGGCTCCAGGATCACGCGATCCACCAGACCTTCGCCATGGCCGCCGCCGCCATCTACATGGCCCATGGCGGGCCGGCTTTCTCTGCAACCCTGTAGCGCCCGATAGAATGAGAACCGGCAGAGAGATCAAGGTCGTTGTGTTTGATGTCGGCGAGACACTGGTCGATGAAACCCGGATGTGGCAACAGTGGGCGGCGTATCTCGGGGTTGGAACTGACGCGGTTCTGACGGCCCTGGACAAGGTGATCCGCGGGCGCGGTCATCACCACGAGGCGCTGCGCTCCTTCCGGCCCGGCCTCGACATCAAGGCCGTCTTCGCCGAACAGGCCCAAAGCGGCGAGCGGGTCATCTTCGGCAGGGATGATCTCTATCCCGACGCGCTTTCGTGCCTTTCGGCGCTGCGGTCGCGGGGCAATCGCATCGGCATCGCCGGCAACCAGCCGGCACAGGCCGAAGACGCCTTGAGGGACTGCGGATTTACCGCCGATTTCGTTGCCTCATCGGCAGGCTGGGGCGTGGAGAAGCCGAGCCCGCTCTTCTTCGAGAAGGTGCAACAAGCCGCCGGCGTGGACGCGGCGGCGATAGCCTATGTCGGTGACCGCCTGGACAACGATATCGGCCCGGCACGGGAAGCCGGGATGACCGGCATCTTCATCGAACTCGGCCCCTGGGCGCGCGTGCACGCAACCTGGCCCGGGGCCGCCGAGGTTGATTTCAAAATCCGAGGCCTGATGGAGATTCCGGATATTCTGACCGACCCGGCGCCTAGGCCCTGATCCCGCGCTGATGGGTGGACGGCACCAGTTCCTTCACCTGTCCCGCCCGCTTTTCCAGCCAGTACTCATATGGACTCGGCATCAGGCCGAAGGGAGACTCGGCGCCAAGTTTCATCGCCGCGTCGAGGGGCCAGTTCGGGTTGTGCATCGCCTCGCGGGCAAGCGCGATCAGATCCGCCTTGCCGTCCTGAAGGATCTGCTCGGCCTGGTCGGCATGCACGATCAGCCCGACCGCCATGGTCTGGATTCCGGCTTCCTTGCGCAGCTTTTCGGCATAGGGCACCTGATAGCCGTAGCCGACCGGCCCGGTGCCGACCACCGGCGCGCCGCGCATGCCGCCGGAGGAGCAGTCGATCACGTCAATGCCCTTCTCCTTCACGATCCGGGCGAGCCGGACATTCTCATCCGGCCCCCAACCGGCGTCATCCTCGACCGACAGGCGCAGGAACAGCGGCTTGTGCTCCGGCCAGTTCGAACGCACGCATTCCACCACCTCAATGGCGAAGCGCATCCGGTTCGCCTCGGTGCCGCCATAGGCGTCATTGCGGCGGTTGGCCTTGGGGGAGAGGAACTGATGCACCAGGTAACCGTGGGCGCCGTGGATCTCCAGCACCTCGAACCCTGCCTCGTTGGCTCGGCGCGCCGCATCGCCCCAATGCTGGACGACGTCCTGGATCTCGTCGATCGACAGCGCGCGCGGCGGCGGATCGCCGCCATCGCTTTCGCCGCTGGAGGACACCAGCTCCCAGGCATCCCAGTCATCGACCTCCGACGTCTGGATCAGCGGCTTGCCGCCTTCCCAGGGCCGGAACCTGCGCGCCTTGCGCCCGCTATGGCCGAGCTGGATCGCCGAGGTCGCGCCCTGCTGCTGAATGAAATCGGCGAGGCGCTTGAAATGCGGGATGAAATCGTCATGCCAGAGGCCGAGATCGCCGACGGTGCCGCAGCCCCGCCGCTCAACCTTTGTGGACTCAACGAATACCAGCCCCGCGCCGCCGGCGGCATAGCGCCCGACGCTCATCACGTGCCAGTCCGTGGGATAGCCCTTCACACCGGAATATTGGTGCATCGGCGCGATCACCACTCGGTTCTTCAGGGTCGTATCGCGGATCTGGTGCGGCGTGAACAGCAGGGGAGCGGCCATTTCATGTTTCCCGAACGGATGCGTGATTGACGGCGTGCGAATAGCACGGGATGAGGCGGCGGCGAAGGAGTCCTGCGCCGTTATCACATCCTGGTACATCGGACCGGACGTGTCTTGAGCATTCTTGGTTATCCGCCGAATTTGGCGAGCGCGGCTTCAAGCTCAATCCTGAAACGGGACGTGGCCCCTACTAGTTCAGCGGCCCGCCGCACCACTTCAGCCGTGTTTTCTCTCGTCGTCCAGCCGATGGCCGGAAAGACCTCGACCAGATCCGAGAGCGTTCCCGGCGTTCCCGCCGGACGGCGCTTTCGGGTCGCGTCATAAAGATTGCGGACCAGAAACTCCACGATTACCGGATCGCGGTCCGCCCTGTCGACCGCACGCAAGATCAGAGAAACCTTGTCGACAACGGCCAAAGTGGTCGCGCAAACCGCCATCTGGAGAACCCCAAACGGCCCGATTTGCTGGCTTTGCAGATCAGCCTCAGCCAATTGTTCGAAACACGCCATGACGTCCGCGGTCTTTTCTGAACGAACGGCGAAGACGAAGGGGTCTCCGGGACATGGCCCGGCGGACCAGTCACATGCTTCCGGCTCCCAGGCCCGCTCCTTGGCCCAAAGCGTCCAGTCCGGTTCCGCGGCCGTCTCGAAATAAGGAAGCTTCGCATTGAAGGTCTGATCGTAATTCCGCTGCCTCGACACCGTTTCGACAACCGCGGGAAGCTGGGTTCCTCCCCGCCGGCCATCGTGGATGTCACGAAAACCGAATTCAAGGAACTCAGGACAGCCTTCACAAGCCACATACAGCAGGCAAACGCCATACCGACCGTCGAACGGAAGCAGAAAGTCGCGATCGAAATGCTCCAGCATGAGATAGCTGGCGACAACCGGATGCCGCTCGCACCAATCAGCGATACCCGCGATCGTCGGCAAGTCATAGGACAACCCCATGACATCCGTTACCCGGGTTTCGCTTTCCAGCGCCACGCGCGCGACAGCCAGCATGGGCGCTCTCGCGGTACTCGCGTCGAATTGCCGGTCCAGAGCCCAAAATAAACGGGAAGGATCCTGTTTCAACAGATCAACCACGACGAGCGCCGAGGTGTCCGCGTCGACCGGAAGCCGCCCCAGCCGGCCTTCGCTCGAAACCCATTCGGTGGTGATATCGGGGTCTTCCTCCTTCACCACTTCGTTGAAAGCGCGAAAGTATCGAACATGTTCGAGGCTTGGGATGAAAGCCCGATAGTGCAGAGGCCGCGCGCGTCCGCCGCCTACCCGCAGCAATCGCAAAGCCTCCAGAAGCGACCCGCATGTCTCGTTGAGATGGGAAATCGTGACCGCGCCCGGCGGCAGCGCGCCGAGGATTCGGGTCACGGCGGAGGCGAGCACAAGTCCGAACGATTCTCCCGTCGATTCCACCTGAGAAATCAAACCGCTTGCGAGGGCACGCCGCAGCTTGCGGAAAAGCACGACCTCGTAAAGATCGGTAACCACCTTCAGATTATTTGGGTTAATCGCACCAAAATGGACAATACGGTCACTACCGCGAATTTTCACAAACAGGCCGGCGAACATTGTAAGTTTCATAAAAAAACTCACGATATTTTAGAAATCAGGAAATATAACTCTGGAAATATTGCAAATTTTGCAAAAATCAAAATCTTTCTGGTCATTATTTTTTCATCAATATCCTCTAAAATCGCTCCATCTGTCTCGTTCGTTTTTCTAGACCGATCGAAGTTCCACCAAAATTTATTAAGGTCATATATAAAAAATGGGCTGAAGGGTCGCAGCAAATCAGCGAGATAATCCAATGTCGGCGCCATGGCCCGTTCCAAGCCGCCTTGATAGGTAACCCAGTAAGGATCGCTCAGCGGGCTGATCAAGGTCTGATGAAGCGCGCAAATTCTGGCGACCCGCATAGCTTCGCCAAAACCAAGATTCGGATCTTGCACATAATTGACCACGCCGTTGGACGCGACAACGTCGAAAGACCGGTCCGGGAAGCGGGATAGGTCCGAGCCATCCGCGTGAATGATCCGAAAATTCTCATCTCCATGGTGGAGTTCCTCGGCAAGCGCGACCGCATTGGCGTCGAGATCAATGCCCACATAATCCAACTCGAGAGGCAGCTTTTCCCGCTGTATCAGTTTTTTCAGGAGATAGTAGTTTTCGCCAAGCGTTGCCCCGATCTCGAGCACCGAAATCCGCTTGCGGTGAATGGATAGTTTTCGCGCAACGAACAGCAAGCTGAAAACAAAATTGAACTTCACCATCCCGGCGCTCATTTCATAGCAGTCTCGGCCGAAATATCTCAAATAGTGCTTGAAATTCTGGGCTTCCTCCGGAAGGCCGTAGCGATGGAACAGCTTGTCGAATTCATCCCTGAATTCGATCGCCATATATCGGTCGAGAGCGATGATATCCGTGCCTGTTGCGCGCGCTCCGGCTTCTTTTCCGGAAAGCCGGACGCTTGGTTTCAGCCCGGCTCTGATCTCATATTCCATGCAATGGCACTTTCCAGACTAATGAACGACATGACTGCCCGTCGCCGTCCGTCCATGTCGACCAATGAACCGCATTCCCGAGAAAAGCGCCCGTTTCCAGGTCACTTTTCCGCCAGCAGCCTTCCACGGCCTTGTGTCGGTTCGGAAATGCCGGCGGCCCGGGTCGCGCTCCAGAACAGCGCCTGGACGCTGGAGGTGACCGGCTTGCCGATCGCCGCCTCGATCGCCGGGATGGCGTCGAGGGTCGGCATGTCGCAGCAGCTGAGGACCACCGCGTCGACGTCGTCCCGGCGCCCGAGCGCGGTCGCCCGTTCGACCAGCAGGTCCACCGGCACCTTGTTCATGTTCTTGAACTGCATCTGGCTCTCGTGAACGATGATGCTCTCGTCCTCGACCACCTCGATGCCGTTCTCGGCGAAGAACACCCGTTCCTTGTCGTTAAGGAATTGCGGATAGGGCGTGACGAGGGCGATCCGCTTGGCGCCGAAAACCTCCAGCGCCGCGATCAGGGCGCCCGCCGCCGACACGGTCGGCTTGCCGATCTTGCCAGTCAGAGCGTTCTCGTAATCCTTCGGGATCCCCTTGGCCGAACTGGCGGTGCAGCCATAGGCCACGACGTCCGGGACGGCGGAGTTCACCTCGTCGATGA
>JAYOEU010000024.1:25311-33387 GCA_038116915.1 Alphaproteobacteria bacterium | reverse complement strand
CCTGGTCGTTGCCCTTGCCGGTGGCGCCGTGGGCGACCGCGTCGGCGCCGGTCTGCTGGGCGATCTCGATCTGACGCTTGGCGATCAGCGGGCGGGCGATCGAGGTGCCGAGCAGGTAGGTGCCCTCGTAGAGCGCGTTGGCGCGGAACATCGGAAACACGAAGTCGCGAACGAACTCCTCGCGCAGGTCCTCTACGAAGATCTCCTTGATCCCGAGCATTTCAGCTTTCTTGCGGGCCGGTTCCAGATCCTCGCCCTGACCGAGATCGGCGGTAAAGGTCACCACCTCGCATTTGTAGGTGTCCTGAAGCCATTTCAGGATGATCGATGTGTCGAGCCCGCCTGAATAGGCGAGAACGACCTTTTTGATTTGGTCGGCCATGGGATCCTCGTGGTAACGGAACGGCGCGCTTGCGGCTATTGCCCGGCGGCGCGGGAGTATAGGCGAAGTCGCGCGCCCCGCAAGGCCCGGCGGCGATTTTTAACGCATTCAAATTCGTGAACCGGTGGCTCCGAGCGCTCGGGGATGACGAAACGCCATCGCCGTGGTCTGATCGTGAGGAACCAGCAACCGGGAACCAAGGGCCGGAGGGGACAATGACCGGGAACGCCAAGATCTGCTCGCACCATGTCGGCGGGCGCAGCGGCACCCGCAATCTGCCGGTCGTCGACGGTTTCGAAGCCGATGTGCTGAGTGTGTTCTATGAACCGGATACCACGGCGGTGGAGGGTATCCACCGCGCGACGGAGCATCTGCCGTCAGAGACCCAGGTGCTGACCGACTGTCTCAGCGGTGACGGCGGCGTGCGGCCCTTTCACATCTTCAACGATCGCTACCGCAGTTCGATCCTGCCGCTGGTGCCGGATTTCGCCCGCCGTTATGCATTTGATCCGCAGTTCGGCTGGGATACCGATCCGGAAAGCACGGAAACCGTCGAACGGCTTGAGCTTGAAACGGTGACGCTGGATGGCCTGTTGAAGCGGGAAGGAGACGGTGTGGCGCCACCGGATTACCTGTCCATCGACACCCAGGGCACCGAGCTTGAAATTCTGGAAGGCGCCGGCGATACGCTTACCCGACACGTTCTCGCGGTTTTCGTCGAAGTCGGCTTCGCGCCGACCTATGAGGGCCAGCCGATGTTCTCGGCGCTGGAGGCATTCCTGCGCGAGCGTGGCTTCCGGCTCGCCTCGCTTGAGGTGTTTCCGGCACAGGCCCGCACGCGAGAGCGGATTCCCATCGGCTTCCGCGGCCGGGGCTTTATCGACAGCGGCGAGGCCTTGTTTCTGCGCGATCCAAAATCCGGTATGGCTGGCCTGGCGGATGCGGATCTTGGACGTGCCAAGCTCGCGGTCATCGCCTTCATGCACGGTTATGCACATGAGACGTATGAAATCATCAAACAGCTTGGCCGAGACGGCATCGACAGGGTGAGACGGACGGCCGGACCAGCCGCCTATCTGGGTTTCCTCGCTGAATTCGAGGGCATCATGCGCAATGAGGGCGCGGTCTTTCCGATTCAATACTCCCACGTGCTGGGCCGCGAGCACAGCGCCGCGCGCTTCTCGGACCCGGACCTGATCGCCAAGCTCGACCCGATGCAAAGGCTGCTGAACTATTACCAGGGCACTGCGCCTGCTGTTCTCAACCAAGCCTTGGCGGCGCTCGACCAGGCCGAGTTCATCGGCATCGAAGCCCTGGCGCTTCGCTACGGCATGCCGGAAATCGCCGAGGAGATCCGCGCCGCGCGATTGCAACAGGTGGAAAAGACCAAGATCTGGTTGGGACTTGCGCGCCCGGCGGGATGACAAGTGCTGGTGAAGCCGGATATCCTCGCGCTCTCACGGCAAAGATGGAACCCGGAAAATGAGCGAAGACGTAGCGGCGAGGAACTCGGCGGAATGGCAGGCGCGGATAGATGTGGCGGCGGCGCACAGGCTCGCGGTGATGCATGGGCTGAACGAGGGGGTGTGGAACCACATCTCGCTGGTCTCGCCCGATGAGCCGGACAACATCCTGATCAGCCCCGGCCATACCCATTGGGGACAGGTGACGGCCAGCAATCTGGCGCTGATGGCTCCGGACGGTGAAATGGTCTCGGGCCTGCGCCCGCCGATCCGGGCCGGCTGGATCATTCACCATCCCGTCCACAAGGCGCGGCCGGACGCGAAATGCGTCATCCATGTCCACGCCCCCTATACCACCGCCATGTCGATCCGGAGCGACATGCGTCTTGAAACCCGGAGCTCGCAGCAGGCCGCGGGCTTTCACGACGACGTCGCCTACTATGAGGTCTATGACGGCGTTCTGGCCGATGAAGCCGAGGGCGAGCACATGGCCGAGGTGATGGGCGACAAGCGGATCCTGATGATGCGCAATCACGGCGCCATGATCGTCGGCTCCACGGTGGCCCGGGCCTATCTCGACACCTACCAGTTGGAGAGAGCCTGCATGTACCAGCTTCTGGCGGTCGCCGGAGGCGGAAAAATGGCGCTGATCCCGGAGGATATCGCCGCCGAAATGGGCCGGCTCGCGCGCGAGGGCCGTAACATCGAGCATTTCGAAGGCATGAAGCGTCTGGTGGATGAAAAGGAACCGGACTACGCACGCTGACATTGGCGCAACCTGACATTTGCCCACGTTCGGGGCTTCCTGTATTCTTGGAAGCTTAAACCTCAATAAACGCAGTCTATTGACGCAACGCGGCTTTAGTCCGACCATGGCGGAATGCCGGATTCGCAAGGATCGGGCGTATGAAGCCGGGGGCCCAGAAATGAGCGAAGCGACTGCGAAAGCGAGCGCGAATTCGGCGGCATCGGATCCACCGAGCGATCTGTTTGGTCTGCTGTCTTCCTTCGCGTCGCGCATGGCGATCCTGTCCAGCATCTCGGAGCAGGAGCGGTTCTGGGAAGACCCGACGGCGCTCAAGGTTGGGTTGTCCACCTATGCAAATGCGCGATATCTGCGCAACACGTTGACCGCCCAGCTTGACCTTGCCGAGAGCAGCAACACCAGATTGCGCGATCTGATCCGGGGTCTCGAGAAATCGGCGAAGGACCTTGAGGAGGAAATCGAGTCCGATCAGCGCAAGCTGAAGGGCGTGATGTCGATGATCGCCAAGGACGAAGCCGCCAAACCCGATGCGAAGGAGCCGCCGAAGCCTAGTCCTCTTCGTCCGCGGCGCGATATCCTGGAACGGGAACTCGAAGAGAAGAACACGGAACTCATCTCCAAGCGCCGCATTCTGTTTGAGAATGAGCAGAAATTCAAACGCGTGAGCGAGGAGCTGAAACGCGCGAGGGCCTTGAACGAACGCTTTCTCGGGCTGTTCGAGGAATGTTTCGAGAAATGGGAGGTGTTCGACGAGGCGACCTTGCAGCGCCTCGCCACCGACGGTCCCACCGAGGAAATGCGCGAGATGGTCCGGGCGGCCGTTGAAGGCGAGCCCGACAAGATCGTCTCGATTTCGAGGACCGATTGGAATTCCTTCAGGCGTTCCATCGACATGTTCGTGGTCGACAACATGGTCGAGACCTCGACCGAGGTTGTGGTCCTCGCCGATGGTACCTTGCGGAACGTCAACAACCGGACACTCGAGGTGCAGGCGAGCGTCAAGAAGCATATGGACGCCAAACTTACCGGCGGAAATTGGATTGAACTCGGCGAGTTGCTGACCGAATGGGATATGCCGCTCGAGTTGAAGGATTATAACGAGTTGAAGGACCGGGCGCGGATGTATATCGACCGCGCCGCGCTGGGCCGAGCGGAGGAATTCATCTCCCCCTCAATGCGCCAACAGATCATGATCGGCGTCGTCGAATGGCTGATGGGGGGCGTGTACCAGGGCTATACGTCCTTCGGCAAGGAAGCCGGCTTCAATACGCTGATGATCTCGGTGCACGGATTCTATCTGCTGTATCAGTGGCGCTCGGTGTCGATCGAGTATGTCAACGAAAGAGGGGCGATGGTCTATACCATGATCAGCGCCCTGCATGTGTTCGATATCGACGTGGTCTTCTGCGACGCGCAAGGCACGGAAATCGAGCATGAGCTGCACGAGGACGCCAAGAAGAAGCTCAAGGAGCAGCAGGTGGACCTGCGCCGCCATCGCTCGGATGATGGTGGGCAGGAAGAGCCGAAACCGGCGCCGCCTCCGGCGAAATCCGCGATCCTGGACAGTTTGAAGCGGGGCTAGGCAATCACGGCTTCTCATCGCCCGGTCCCTCAACTAGGGTCTCTTGACCTTGATCAGGAGGGTGGGGATACCCGATGATTTCCATCAACGCCGCCTTTGACGGCGGAAACATAGAGGTGATCCAGGCAAAGACGCCGGGCGATATCCAGCTCGCCATCCGCAAGGACACTGAGTCAGATTTCTTTCAATGGTTCTCTTTCCGGCTGACTGGAGCACGCGGCAAGAAGTGCGTTCTCAAGATCACGAATGCCGGTCAGGCGAGTTACACGCGAGGCTGGGAAGATTATCAGGCCGTTGCGTCCGGTGACCGTTTGTCCTGGCGGCGGGTGCCGACGAGCTATGAGAACGGTGTTCTGACAATTCGGCACACGCCTGAGACCGACGCGGTCCATTATGCCTATTTCGCGCCCTACCCGATGGAACGGCATGCCGATCTGATCGCCCGCTGTCAGTCCTCCGGTGGAGCGAGCCTGCTGGTGCCGGGCACAACGTCGCAGGGCCGGCCGATCGAGGTGCTGCGCTTCGGCGAGGCCGCCGGCGACAAGCCGTCGCTCTGGTTGATCGCGCGCCAGCATCCGGGCGAAACCATGGCCGAGTGGTTCATGGAAGGGTTTCTAGACCGGCTTTGCGATCCGCGGGATGGCGCCGCCGCGGCATTGCGGAGGCGGGCCCGGATCCATGCCGTGGCGAACATGAATCCGGACGGCAGCGCGCTCGGCAATCTGCGTGTGAATGCCACGGGAACTAATCTCAACCGTGAATGGGAGAACCCGAGCCTCGAGAAAAGTCCTGAGGTATTCCATGTCCGGCAGATGATGCGGGACAGTGGTATCGATCTCTGCCTCGACGTACATGGCGACGAGGGTCTGCCTTATAACTTCATCGCCGGATTTGAAGGCATCTCGGAGGCAAGCGAGGCGCAGCTCGCGGCGATGAACAAGTTCCGCGACACATTGGCCTGGCTCAATCCGGATTTCCAGACCGAGCACGGCTATCCGAAGGTCGCGCCTGGAAAGGGCATGAAGACCACCAGCACCGGGTATCTCGCGGCCTATCTCGGGGTTGTTTCGATGACTCTGGAGATGCCCTTCAAAGATACCGCCAACGTGCCTAGCCCCGATGTCGGCTGGTCGCCTGAGCGGGCCAAGGCGCTCGGCCGATCGTCGATCGAGGCGATGCTGGCGGTGGCGGGCGATCTGCCGCTATCCAAAGGTTGATTGGCGGCTCAGACCGAGACGATGGGCGGGCGGTTGTTCAGGACCTCCCGGTCGAACCCGGCAAGTTTCTTGTATCCCGCCGCCGCGCCCTCCAGTTCCTCGGCGCTCAACACGTCCTCGATTCTGGCGTAACCCTCGGGCGCGCGTTCCTCGACCATCTGCATGACCTGCTCCGGGCCGTTGCCGCGATTGGCGAGGACGATCGCCGATGTCGGCGGGCGCCGATCCTCCTCGTAAGCGATCAAGGCCGCTTCGCTGGCACCGTGTCGCTGGATCTCTCGGGTCAGCACGCGGGCATCGAGGATCGCCTGCGAGGCCCCGTTGGAGCCGATCGGATACATCGGATGCGCCGCGTCGCCGAGCAGGGTCACCCGGCCGTGAGTCCAGCGTTCCAGGGCGTCGCGGTCGACCATCGGGTATTCATAAAAGCCCGCGGCCCCGCGAATCAGGGCCGGCGCGTCGAGCCAATCGAAATTCCAATCCTCGAACCAGGGCAGGAAATCCGCGGCATTGCCGCGCCGGTTCCAGTCCTCGCGCCGCCAATCGCCCTCGGGTGGGAATTTTCGCTCGGCAACCCAGTTGATCAACGCCATGCCGGTGTCGGGATCGGGCGGCGATAGCGGATAACAGACGAATTTCTGGAACTCGTGACCGGCCATGATCATGGTCCGGCCGGTCAGGAAAGGCCGCGCCATGGTCGTGCCGCGCCACAGCACGGCGCCGTTCCAGATCGGCGGGCCTTCATCGGGAAAGAGCCGTGCGCGCGCGGCGGAATGAATGCCGTCACAGGCGATGAGCAGCGATCCCTCGACGACGGCGCGTTCGCCGCCTCCCGGCGCGTTGAGAAATCTTGCCTGGATGCCGCCGGCGTTCTCCTGCCAATCCGCGAGGTGATAGCCGGTTTGAATCGCGTCCGCCCCAAGACGCTCGATCACCGCGTCATGGAGCATCATCTGCAGCTTGCCCCGATGCAGCGAGACCTGGGGCCAGGCATAACCGGCCTCGCGGCCCCGGGGCTCCGACCAGATCCGCTGGCCGCGCTTGGAGAAATAGGCAAGCTCCGCCGTGGCGACGCCGATCGCCACCAGTTGGTCGCCGAGGCCGAGATCGGTCAACTCCCGCACCGCATGGGGCAGCGTGTTGATTCCCACCCCCAATGGCGCCAGGCGCGGGACGCTTTCAAAAACCCGGACCGGCACGCCGATCTGGTGCAGGCTCAGCGCCAAGGTCAGCCCGCCGATCCCGCCGCCCGCGATCAATACCGTCATCTGCTATTTCCCTCGCGCCTCTTAGGCATCGTCGTGTCCCGGCAAAAAGGATAGGATCGCCGCTCCCGACTAGGCAATCCTCCGTGTTCCTCGGATCAGCAGACTAGGCCGTGCCATGACCATCCATCAAACCGAATTCGGCACCGTCGAGACGCTGGAGTTCGGCGCGGCGGATGCCGGCAGCATGATGTTGCTTCTGCATGCGACCGCGACGGGGCCGGGGTCGCTGGTCCGGCTTGGCAAGACGCTAGGCGATGCGGGTCACCTCGTGGTGATCCCGGCGTTGCATCGCTATGGCGGCTCCCGTGTCATGGAAACCGGCGGTCCGCTGGAGCGGAATGTCCGTATCGCGCGCTGGGTCCTCAATACCTTTCGGGCGCCGGCGACCGGCGTCTTTGGACAATCCATGGGAGGTCTGACGGCGGTGCTGACGGCGCTTGCCGAGCCCGAGGCCGTCGACCGGCTCATGTTGTACGAGCCCATGGTGCTGCGCGCGCTTGATCCGGACGATCCGGCGGATACGCGTGAGCGGGAGTGGGACCGGGCGCTGGTGCGCGCGGTCGCGGATGCCGTTGGAACCGACGGTTACGAGACGGCGACCGCGGCCTTTATCGAAGCCTGGAACGAAGTCTCCTGGTCCGCCATTCCGGAAAAAACCCGGGAGACGATCCTAGGTGACGGGCCTGGCCTGGCGGCGGAAATGCTGGCGGTGAACGAAGGCATGTCGTCTCCCGCCGAACTTGAGGGTCTGACAACGCCGACATTGTTGCTTGGCGGCGAAGCGTCACCGGCATTGGCGAGCCGGATTCTCGCGCGCCTGGAAGCAAGTCTGCCGGACTGCCGGCGCGAGGTATTTCCGGGGCTTGGTCACATGGGTCCGGTGATGGCACCATCACGGGTGGCGGAAAGCCTGATCAATTTTTTGAAATGATAGCGTGGCGGCGGTACCGGGAGGCGGATGATGGCAAGTGATGCGGGGGGCTCGCCGGATCTGTTCATTCACGGCGGCAAGGTGGCGACGCTCGACCCTGGTGAGCGGATCGTCCAGGCAATCGCGGTCACCGGGGAACGGATCACGGCCGTCGGTTCCGATGCCGAGATCCTGGCGTTGGCGGGGGACGAGACCCGGCGTATCGATGCGCGCGGCCGTCTCGTCACGCCGGGGCTGATCGACGGACACGCCCATATGGATCGCGAGGGTCTGAAGGAGGCCTTGCCGTCGCTTTCGGGATGCCGGTCGATCGATGACGTTCTACAGCGCATCGCCGGGTTGGTCCGCGAAACTCCGAAGGGCGAGTGGATCGTCACCATGCCGATCGGCGAGCCGCCGTTCTACGAGAATGTGCCCGGCAATCTGACCGAGAACCGTTTCCCGAACCGCCACGACCTTGACCGGGT
>JAYOEU010000024.1:9859-25301 GCA_038116915.1 Alphaproteobacteria bacterium | reverse complement strand
GACCGGGTGTCCCCCGATCATCCGGTTTATATCCGCGCCATCTGGGGGCATTGGCGCAACACCCTGCCGCTGGTGTCGGTCGCGAATACCAGGGCCTTGGAGTTGGCGGGGATCACTCGCAATACCGTGCCGCCTTCACCGCATATTCAGATTGAAAAGGAAATGACGACCGGCGAGCCGACCGGCTGTCTCTACGAGTTCGTATACAAGCCGCTTGTCGAGAAGACCCTGATGGCATGTATCCCCCGGTTTACCCTGGCGGACCGTGTTACCGGTCTCAGGCGGTCGATGGAAATCTACAATTCGACCGGCACCACGTCGGTCTTCGAGGGGCATGGGATCGCGGGCGAGGTTCTGGCGGCGTATCAGGATCTGCGTGCCGAGGGACCGTTGAACGTCCGCTCGAACCTGATGTTCAGCCCCGCCTGGCCGACTGTGGATGCCGATGCCGTGCGTGATCTTCTGGTTGATTGGGGCCGCTGGCTAAGCGGACGCGGTCTCGGAGACGATTACCTGCGGATGGCGGGTATCTATGCCGAGTCCGATTTCTCCAAGGAGAATGAGCTGCGTGCGCTGTGCGGCCCTTACACCGGCTGGGCCGGGTTCAACTTCGATTCCTGCCTGCCGGAGCCGGTGATGGTGGAGATGATGGTCGAAGCGGCGCGCAGCGGCATTCGCGTCGGGTCGTTCGATCCGAAGATCCTGGACCTTTACGAGCAGGTAAACAAACGCGCGCCCATGGCCGACCAGCGTTGGGTCGTGGAGCATGTCGGTATCTTCGATGAGACCGATATAGCGCGGCTGCGTGACCTCGGCGTGGTTCTGCAGGCCTACAGCAACCGGTGGATCTATCAGGAAGGCGAGATGCACCGCGCCACGCTTGGTGAGGCCGGTGCTTCCAGGGTTTTGCCGATGCGGGCGCTGATCGATGCCGGCGTGCATGTCTCGCTCGCCACCGATAACGTGCCGCCGACACTGTTTGATCCGATCTGGCATGTCGTGGCGCGGCGCACCCGGGACGGCGACGCCGTGCTAGGTCCGGATCAGCGGATCAGCCGGCTGGAGGCTCTGGCGGCGGCGAGCCGCGAGGGCGCCTGGCTGAGCCGGGAGGAGGATCAAAAAGGTACCTTGGAGGTCGGCAAGTTCGCGGATATCGCGGTGTTCGACAAGGATCTGCTGACCGTGGACGAGGCGGAGATTCCCTCTATCAAGGCGGATCTGGCGATCACCGGTGGGCGGGTCGTGCATCAGACCGCTTAATTGTCCCAATCAAGAATCACGCGCCAATCGGGATCGTTCAGCGGCGGAGATCCCGCAATGGAATCGATCCCACCGAAGATCATATAGACGTCGCCGGATTCGTTGAAAAGCGGCATCAGCAGGCCTTCAACGGCAACCCAATCCTTGCGCGCGAAGGTCAAGGCTTCGCGCACCGCGACCGGCTCCTTTCGGCCAACGCACTCCTGGTAAATCCACATCATTCTCGCGGCGTTCTTGCCGTACAGCGTCTCGTCGATCCATTTGCCGGTGGAATCGCGTCCATAAAGTGCCGTGATGAAGGTGCCGAGCAATCGGTGCCGGAAACGCTGGGGATTTCGAAAGACATCGGCCATCGCCACATGCGGCAGAAGCATGGGGATGTCCAGCGGGTCGATATCCTGGCGGGACGGCGGTTTTCCTCCGGCGGCTTTCTAGCGCCAATAGTCCCGCAAGCCGCAAAGGGCCGGGCTTGTCAGTCGATTGGACGTGGTCGTGCTGTTCACGAGCTAAGGGTGCCGGTTTCTGAGCTGGGATGGCCGATTTTTCGTTCGCCGCTTTTTTTTTGAAAGCGAAATACCATCAGGTCCGGGATATCGGCGTGTCAAGCGGATCAGGACTTCAGGTGACTGGAAATATTCCGCGCGGCTTGGGATGATGCGGACAAAATCGGGAGAGAACCATGGCCAAGGGTTTGCTTATCGCGTCGTTCGACTTTTCCACCGCGCATGCCGACGAGTTCCACGATTGGTATGACCTTGAGCACGTGCCGGAGCGCGAAGCGGTGCCC
Source organism: Alphaproteobacteria bacterium (assembly GCA_038116915.1). Taxonomy (GTDB): domain Bacteria; phylum Pseudomonadota; class Alphaproteobacteria; order Thalassobaculales; family Thalassobaculaceae; genus JADHLJ01. The sequence continues at coordinate 23,254 of JAYOEU010000024.1, read as the reverse complement.
GGTTTCGGTGCTTGCGAGCGGTGGATCGGGGCGGACAATCCGATGGAGGCGGTCGCAACCTATGACCTCGACAGCCTGAACGTGCTGCGGAGCGAAGCCTATCGGGCAATCGCCTATGAAAATCTGTCGGTCTGGTCCAAGCGGGTCACCGCGATGTGCAAGCGCATTCTGCGTTTCGAGGGCGTACAGACCCTGCCGGGCGACATGGCGGCGCCGGCGGGTGCCGGCGGGCTCCTGCTGAATGCCATGAATGTTGCGCCCGAGGCGGAAGCCGACTTCAACGCCTGGTACGACGAGGAGCATATTCCGGCGCTTGCCTCCGTACCTGGAACCCTCGCGGCGCGCCGTTATAAAGCCGAGGAGGGAACCCACCGCTATGTGGCGATCTATCACCTCGAATCGCCGGATGTGACCCGGACCGCGGCCTGGGCCAAGGCGGTGGACACCCCGTGGAGCGCGCGGGTTCGCCCGCATTTCCGTGACCGCATCCGTATCCTGACCGGAAAATACAAGCGGGGCGGCTAAGCCCGGCCGGGGCTCCGCGTTCCGGCGGACCAGGCCATGGAGCATCTCTGGATCGCGATTGTCCTCGTTGCCGCGGGGCTGCAGACCGCGCGGAATGCGGGACAAAAGCACCTCAGCGGACAGATGTCCGCGCTCTCCGCCGCCTGGGTTCGGTTCGGTTTCGGCCTACCCTTCGCGTTTCTGTACCTGTGGTGGGCGCTCTCCTGGTTCGATCTGGAGGTGCCGCCTATCGGCGCGTCCTTCCTGATCCCGTCGGCGATCGCCGCGTTTCTCCAGGTTTCCGGCACGGCGTTGTTGATCCTGCTGTTCCGGATGCGGAATTTCGCCATCGGTTCGACCTATGTCCGCAGCGAGGCGATTGTCGCGGCGATCATCGGAACCTTGTTCTTTGGCGAGATCGTCGGGTGGATCGGCTGGCTCGCAATCATCATTTCGGTCGTCGGCGTGCTGCTGATCAGTGCCGAGCGATCCGGAATCGCCGGGGTGGCGTTGGTCGCCTCGATCTTCAATCCGTCCGCCGGTGTCGGGCTGCTGGCTGGAGCGGCCTATGCGCTGGGCTCGTTCTTCATCCGGGAGGCGAGCCTGTCTTTCGGGCACGCCAATTTCGCGCTCACCGCATCAGTGACCCTGGTGACGGTCATCACCCTGCAGACCACGGCGCTCGGTCTTTTCATCGCCCTGACCAAGCCCGGCGATTTCCGCGCGGTCATCCGCCTTTGGAGACCCGGGCTGATGGTTGGCGTCACCAGTGCGTTCGGCTCCATGGGATGGTTCACCGCGATGACCATTCAGAAGGTTTCCTATGTGAAGGCGCTGGCGCAGGTTGAGTTCATCTTTGCGCTTGGCGTCTCGGTTCTGTTCTTCAAGGAGCGCTCAACCCGTGGCGAAATCCTGGGAATGTCGCTGGTTGCGGCGGGCATTGTGATCCTCGTGCTTTTCGCGAAATGAGAGCTTTGCCTTGCGCCCAGGCGCCGTTCGGCGTGGAATGCATCCGAAATCGCAGGGAATGGGCAAGATGAGCGATCAGGAAAAAGATCAGGGTCCGAAGGAGATCCAAGCATCGGATGACGAGCCGCGTTTGCCGTGGTTCCAGCAACCGCTCGGACGCGGCGTGGTCAACGGCGTGCTGTTGTTCTGCCTGCTATACGCGACCCAGCATTACGGCTTTGTCGAGCCGGGTCCGCCGGTGACCAAGGACGCGATGATCCGGTTCGCGATGTTCGGCCTTGTGATGGGGTTGGTCATGTACTTTTGGACCGTGCGGCGGGTAAAACGGGACCGCGAGCGCAGGGCCGCCGAACGGCTGGCGCGGGCCCGCGCGGAAGCTTATGATGCGCAGGACCGGACCGGACATGCGGACGGCGGCGACAAGGACTAGGAGCGGGACATGATCAACCAGAAGGAAGTCGATTTTTACAACGACAACGGGTACCTGGTCGTCGACGAAATCTACAGCGCCGGCGAAGTCGCCGCGATGCGAGCGGTTGTCGACGAGTTGATCGACAAGGCCCGGGGTATCTCCGATCACGACAAGGTCTATGACCTTGAGCCCTCCCACACGCCGGAGCGGCCGCGGGTGCGCCGGATCAAGGAGATGTACAACGTCCACCCGTTGTTCCGCGAAATGGCCGAGCATCCGAAACTGATCGCCGTACTGAGCAAGCTGCTGGGACCGGATCTGATCCTTCACGGCGGCAAGATCAACATCAAGGCCGCCTCCTACGGCTCGCCGGTCGAGTGGCATCAGGACTGGGCGTTCTATCCGCATACCAACGACGACGTGCTCGCCGTCGGCGTGATGCTGGACGATATGACCGAGGAAAACGGCCCGCTACTGATTGCGCCGGGCTCGCACAAGGGGCCGACGTTTGATCACCATGTCGACGGTGTATTCGCCGGCGCGGTGGATCCGGAGGCCTGTTCGCTTGATTTCAAGAATGCCGCGCGGGTCATCGGCAAGGCCGGCGCTTGCAGTTTTCATCACGTCCGGGCGATGCATGGGTCCGAGCAGAACCGGTCCGGCAAGGACCGGATGCTGATGCTCTACCAGGTCGCCGCCGCGGACGCCTGGGATCTGCGCCGTTTCAACGAGAGCTGGGAAGACCGTGAGGCGAGAGTGATCGCCGGCAAGACGACATTGCAGCCGCGCATGGTTCAGACCCCGATCCGTCTGCCCTATCCTCCGGCCCGGCATGAGGGATCGATCTACGAGAACCAGCGTGCCATGAAGCGGCGGTATTTCGATTTCGACACGCAGGTCGAAAAGGCCGCGGGGTTCGCCGACTGACCGGATGCCGCTTCCATCGAAGGCAGCGGCGGCGCGTCGGGACCTGCAGGCGCGTTGTGAGGTACTCGTGGATCCCGGCGATCCGATCAGGCTCGGGCGTCTCGGCAACGCTCTGAAGGCGATAGGCAACCTGGGCGACGCGGAAGTGGCGTATCGCCGGGGCCTCGTGATCGACCGGCATTCCGCGCCCATGCTTGGCGCTCTCGGCAATGTCTTCGCCGACCGAGGCCAATTGGCCGAGGCGAGGCGGTTGATGTTCCAGGCGATGGAAATCAACCCGGATCTGCTCTTGATCTATCGGGCCTTGGCCGTGGTGGCGCGCCGGGCCGGCAACGCGGCGGGGGCAATCGATGCGTTCCGCCTGGGGCTGGTGCAGTGCCCACAGTCGATGGTCCTCGCCATAGACCACGGGAACGCGGTGTCGGCCCTGGAAGAGCATGGTACGGCGTTGAAATCGTTCAGGCGAGCCTGGATTCTTCTGCCGGGAACAGCGGCGGCGGCGAACAACATCGCGCGGGCGGCATCGGAATTGAACCGACCTCAAGAGGCCCGGCTTTGGTTCCGGCGTGCGCTCGTGCTGGATCCGGCGCTTGATGCCGCCCAGAAAAGTATCGGGAATGAATTGAAGTTTCTGGCTGACGCGGCTTCTGGGTTCAAGTGGCTGGCGCGCGCGGTCATCTTGGCGCCTCGGAATTTCGACACGACCGGGGACCTGTTGTTCGCCGCGAATTACCTGATCGGTATGACGGCGACCAAATTGCGGCACCTGCACGAGCGGTATTGTGCCGCCTATGATCTCGCGGCACCGATGCCGGTGCGGGCTGTCGGGACCCGCCTGAAGGTGGGATTTTCCTCGCCGGACTTCTCGATCCATCCGGTCGGGTATTTCATCGTGGGGCTATTCGAGCATCACGATCCGAGTGCCATCCAGTTCCACTGTCTCTCGGATACCCCCCGGCCGGACGGCATGACGCAGAGGTTGCGCGCGGGCGCCGACGGATGGGAGGACACGAGGCATCTTGATCATTCCGCCTGGCTGGATTTTGCACGCTCAACGGATGTTTCCATCCTTGTCGACCTCGCGGGGCATACGCGCGGGGGCCGATTGCCCGCGATCGCCCGGCGCGCCGCGCCGATCCAGGTGGCATGGATTGGTTACCCGAGCACGACCGGTATTCCGGCGGTCGATTTCCTGCTGGCGGATCGATTTCAGATTCCGAAGGAGGAAGACCAAGCATACTGCGAGCAGGTCGTGCGAACGCCGAATGGGTACATCACTTACGCCCTGCAGGACGCGCCATCTCCAGCCAACCGGGACGACGGCGAGAAAGACGATTTCATCTTCGCCAGTTTCAACAATCCGGCAAAAATCAACCGGCCGCTTGTCGACCTGTGGGGGACGGTCTTGCGAAGGATCCCGCGAAGCCGGCTGCTTCTGAAATACAAGGGCTACGACGATCCGGAATTGCAATCGAGACTTTTCGCCTGGTTTCGAGCCTCCGGAATTGCGGCTGACCGGTTGATTCTGGAAGGAATGGCGCCGCGTGCCGCGATGCTTGCACGATACCGGGACGTGGACCTTGTGCTGGATACAGCGCCCTATTCGGGCGGCGCGACGACCTGCGAGGCGATAGCGATGGGCGTTCCGGTCGTGACGTTTCCGGGCGCGACTTTCGCGTCGCGGCATTCGGCGAGCCATTTGGCGAGCGCGGGTATGCCTGAACTCGTCGCCGCGAATGCGGACGCCTACACAAGCCTGGCGGTAGACCTCGCGTCGGACCACTCGAAACTGCGTGAGGTGAAGGCGGCGCTGGCGAAGCGGCTGGTGGGGTCGCCGCATCGCGACCATGCCGGGTTTGCGCGCGATTTCACCAGGATCATGACCGATATGGCAAATGGGCGGCTTTAGGCCGAACCGCTAACCGCCCGCCAGGCCCTGCTGAAGTGCAATGAGCGCGCCGGCGAGGATCACTGCCGTCGTGCCGACCACGCCGGCGGCACGGCCGAATGACTTGCCGGGCGTGGTTTCAAGGCCATGGGCATGCAAGACGCGAGCGGCCAGCAATACCAGTCCCAGCGCGTGAATTATCCAGGCTTCGGCACCGTTCAATTCCGCCACCCCCATCAGGATAACGGCCATCGGCACGTGCTCGGCGAAGTTGCCATGTACCCGCATGCGCCGGGTCACGTCGCGCTCGCCGCCGTCCAGGACATCGACCAGCAAGCGCCGTCGCGACGCGATTACCCGGAACTTGAGCACCAGCAGCATCAAGCCGAGCAGCGCGGCGTATATCGCCGTTGTCGCGAGCGGCATGCTGAAGCGTCCTACATCGCCAGGCGGGCGCGGATGCTCGACCGCGGCTCGCCCGCCTTGATCCCGCCCCAGAAAATTTCGAAGCCATCCGGCAGGGCGCGGTTGTTGTCGGGCGACAGCCAGAGCCGAAGCAGCAACCGCTCCTTGCCGCCGACCACATCGTCCTCAAAGGCGGTGCGACCGTGGAAGGCCACGTGATTGTTGATCAGTTGAAGGTCGCCTTCCTCGAAGGGCACGGTCATGCAGTGCCGCTCGGCCAGTTCGGCCAGCAGGTCGAGTGCCTCGATCCCGGCCGGGTCAAGCCGGGGCACGCCATCCATCTCCTGGGCCTGTTCGACGAAGGTCCGCGAATACTGGCAGGTGAGCTTGCCGTCGCGGACACCGAAGATCGGCATCGCGAAAATGCGCTTTTCCGCCGGCAGCCGGTCGGTATTCGGCAGATAGCGGTGATACGGCCGGCACAGCAGGGCGTGCAGGTCCGGGCGCAGCCGGCGGATTTCGTTATAGAGAAACGCGGTGCTGACGATCTTGCTTTCGCCGCCGGCGATACCGTTGCGCGCGCAAAGCAGCGCGATCAGATCGGCGCCGTCGCTGTGAAACCGCAGCGGCCCGTTCGACCGCGCCCGGGCGCGGGACGAAAGAATGGGGCCGGCTCCGTCTTGTTTCGCGCGTACCTCGTCACCGATCTCAGGATTGATGCGGGTTTCGTCCTTGACCTCGTCCAGCAGCTCGCCTCTGACCGATTGCGGCACGGCGATACCGAGATGGGTGCCGATGCCCCAAAACAGACGGCGCAGATCCGCCGCCTCATAGCGTTCCGCCGGCAGCCCCTGGATGCGGAGAACACCGAGCCCGTCCTCCAGCTCGTCGCGCAGGCTCCGAAGGAAATCCTCGATTTCCGGCAGCGGAAAATCGGCTCGGGTCACCTTGGTTTCGGCGAGCCCTCGGGCCTTGTTTTCAGCCAGATTTCTTTCGAAACACTCAACCGCGCCTTTAGGCCACTCGCGCAGCCAGGCACCGGATTTGAGAAGGTCGGGACCGCTCCAGAGACAATCGCCTTTCAATGCCGGAAAGTCCGCCTCGATCGCCATCTCGTCCTCCGTCGGAGTGCTGTTTTCGCTCCCGCACGATAGAGTGAAACGGACGGCGCGGAAAGCATCACGTGCATCGGATTCGCCGGGCAATGGACAAGCTTCGGCCCCTCGGGGCATGCTTGTCGGCGGGATCGGAACGCGCCCGGAAAGGAACCGTGATGGCGAAGGATGATGGAGAGATCAAGGTTGAGCCGCTGACCTTGCATATCGGCGCCGAGATCTCGGGTGTTGATCTCGCGCGGCCGCTATCGGCGAGCACCCGAAAGGCGATTCACGATGCCTTTCTGAAGTGGAAGGTGGTGTTCTTCCGCGACCAGAATCTGGATCATCGGGCCCATATCGATTTTGCCCGCGCGATGGGAGAGCCGACCATCGGCCACGCGGTCTTCGGGCATGTGGAGGGCTTTCCGGAGGTCTATTCCGTCGCCAAGTTCCGCACCGCGCAGGCGCATCGGACCGCACGGATGCAGCGCCCCTGGACGGGCTGGCACACGGATATTACCGCTGCGATCAACCCGCCGATGGCCTCGATCCTGCGCGGCGTCACCATCCCGCCCTATGGCGGTGATACCCTGTGGACCAATCTTGGCGCCGCTTATAACGGGCTGTCCGAGACCATGCGCGGGTTCATCGACGGCCTGCGCGGCATTCACCGGTTCGAGCCGCCGCGTGGCGCGGCGAAGGACGCCGCCTATGACGAGAGTGTCCGCAAGCGCACCATGGAAAGCGAGCATCCGATCGTTCGCGTGCATCCGGAAACCGGCGAGCATGTGCTCTTCGTCAGCCCGTCGTTTCTGAAATCCATCGTCGGCCTCGCGCCGCGCGAGAGCGAACAGGTGCTGGAGCTCCTGTGGGAGCAGGTGGTGCGGACCGAATATACCGTGCGTTTCAAATGGCGGGCCGGCGACGTGGCGATGTGGGACAACCGGGCGACGGCGCATCTGGCGCCAACCGACATCTTCGAGAGCGACCATGACCGCCAGCTCTACCGGATAACCCTGGTCGGTGATGTCCCCGTCGGTGTCGACGGCCGGCCGTCGACCGCGCTCTCAGGCGCGCCGTTCCTGGCGGTCGAAAAGGAGCTTGAACTGGCGGCGGCGGGAGATTAGGCCCGCGCGCCCCGCACCAGCCGGCCCGGCAGCGCGTCGGTCGCGACACCGTTGCGGTAGACAACCTTGCCGGAGACGATCGTCGCCTCATAGCCCTCGGTGCGCTGAACCATGCGCTTTCCGCCGGCGGGAAGATCGTACAGCACTTCCGGCGGGCGGATCTTCAGGTTGTCGTAGTCGATGACATTGATGTCCGCCTTCTTGCCCACCGCCAGCAGGCCCCGGTCCCGCAGTCCGATCGCTTCGGCATTGTCGCGGCTGAGTCGCTTGACCGCCCAGGGTAGCGGCAACTTGTCGCCACGGCTCCGGTCGCGGGTCCAATGGGTGAGGAGATAGGTGATCGCGCTGGCGTCGGTCAGCACGCCGACATGCGCGCCGCCATCGCCGAGGCCGACGAGGGAGTTCGGGTGCTGCATCATGTCCCTCACCGTGTCGAGGTCGCCATAGGCGTAGTTCGACAGGGGACGATAGAGAATGGCGCGCCCGTCATTCTCCATCAGCAGGTCGAAACAGACCTCTTCGGGCGAGCGGCCTTCGCGATCTGCCCGCGCGGCGACGGACATGTCCGGTGACGGCTCGTAGTTGGGGGGATCGCCGAGGGGGAAGATCCGCTCCCACTTGGTGACCCGGCCATGCATCAGATGCTCTTCCTGGCGTTCGGTCAGGATGCGTTTCCGGAACGCGGGATCGCGCAGCCGCTCGACCTTCCACTCAATCGGCAAGTCGCTGATTTCGCGCCAGGCGGCGCAGCTCATGAACGGATTGAGCGAGATCTCAAAGCCCAGCATGATCCCGGTCGGCCGCGTGAGCACCTGGCCGACGATCTTGGCGCCGTCGGCATTGGCGTCCGCGATATCGGCCATGGTTTCGCGCCACAGTTCCGGACGGTTGTCGCGCTGGAGGACCGTGATGGTCATCGGACGGCCCGAGGTCTTGGCCATCCGGCGCAAAAGCGACATCTCCGCCGCCGGGTCATCGAAATCCGAGATCACCTGAAGCCAGCCGCCGCCGGCCTCTCCCACGGCGCGGGAGATCTCGATCAGTTCAGCCTCCGCCGCGCCGAGGGTTGGCGTATAAGCCCCCGCGACGGTTCGATGATTGATCGTGCGGCTGGTGGAAAAGCCGAGCGCGCCGGCGCGGATACCTTCCGCGGCAAGCCGCGCCATCTCTGCCCGGTCCTCGGCGGTCGCATCCTCGCGGGCAACGCCGCGATCGCCCATCACATAGACCCGGAGCGCCGCATGCGGCACTTGCGTCACCACATCCAGATCGAATTCTCGGGCATCAAGGGCGTCGAGATAATCGCTGAAGGTCTCCCAGTTCCAAGGCAGACCCTCGGTCAGCACCGGCTCCGGGATATCCTCGACGCCTTCCATCAGTTCCACCAGCTTGTCCCGCTGATGCGGCTTGCAGGGCGCAAAGCCGACGCCGCAATTGCCGATCATCACCGTCGTTACCCCGTTCCAGGAGGACGGGTTGATGCGGTTCGACCAGGTGACCTGCGCGTCGTAATGGGTATGCACGTCGACGAAGCCAGGAGTGACGATGCGATCCGTGGCGTCGATTTCCTCGGCACCGCGTGGCAGGTTCAGGCCGATGGCCGAGATGACGCCACCGGTGACCGCGAGATCTGCACGATAGGACGCCTCACCGGAGCCGTCGATGATAGTGCCGCCGCGAATGACGAGATCCGGCTTGTCGGACATGGTGGCGACCTCCTGCTGGTTGGGATCGGGGATTAGCGTCGTCGTTTTCGACTGCCGGAGCAAGGTTCGCATGCACTCGACAAGGCATGGGATCACACTCATGGGATAAGCGTGCGCACGTATCGCCGCTCGTGACCTTTCCGCAAGGCCTGCGGCATGATGCGTGGAACCAAGCAAATCATTCACGAGGGAGCGATGACATGTCGATCTTGGCGATAGGCGGCGCGGGGTTCATCGGACGGCGGATGATCCCGATCCTGGCGGCCCAGGGCCATGAGATCACCTGCATGGATATCGACGTCGCCAGCGCTACGCGTGCCTTTTCCGGGCTTGGCGACAAGGTCAAGATCGTTCGCGGCGACGTCACCCAGTTCGATGACGTGATCGGGGCGATCATCGAGTCCAAGGCGGAACGGGTGATCAACCTCTCCTATTTCATCGGCGAGCTGGCTCCCCATGTCGCCTTCAAGCTCGATATCCAGGGCATGGACAATGTCTTCGAGGCGGCCCGGCGCTGCAATGTCAGGCATACGGTCTTCGCCAGTTCCGTCGCGGTTACCGGACAGCAATCGCATTTCGGTGAGCGTTTGGTCGACGAGACCGACGAGCGGCGTGGCGACACCCAATACGCCGTCAACAAGATCACCAACGAATGGCAGGCGCATGATTATCGCCGGGCCCACGGCATGACCATCACCTGCATCCGTCCGGCCAATGTGACCGGCCCGGACAAGAAGTTTGGCTCCATCGACCATGTGAACTGCATGTGCCAGCCGGCGCGTGGTAAGTCCGTTACCTTCCCGGCGGCGGACGGCATGCGCTGCGTCATTCACGTGGAGGATATGGCGGAGGTGTTCTCCCGGGTCCTGCTGTCGGACAAGCCGAAACACGAGACCTACAATTCCGGCGGCGCGACGGTCAGCATGGGGGAGCTTGCCGCCCTCGTGCGCGAATTCCTGCCCGACGCGGATATCCGATTCGATGCCGAAACCGGCGGCCGCGCGACGTCCGGGAACTTCCTGATCGACAATACCCGCGTGGTTGAGGAGTTCGGCGTCCAATACGCGCCGCTGCGACAGCGGGTGAAGGAAGTCATCAACGACATTCGGCGGGAGGAGGGGCTGCCGCTGGTCGAGTAAGGGCCAGCGGACCGTTCAGAAGAGTGTCGAAATCCGTTTGATGCGAAGTTTTCCGCCGAAAACATGGCGCCTCTCCGTGACGTAAAAAAAACTTCATCCAAGAGTCGCCAAAGAGTCTCCAACCTCCGTGAGGATGCACCCCGCCGGGATCAGCGGGTCGGGGAGATGACGAATGTTTGTTACGGATGGCGAGCGGATGGCCATCGAGGTTTGTAACCTCAGCAAGACGTTCAATAAGAATAAGCGTGCCCTGAAGTCGATCGATCTCAAGATCGCTCATGGCGAGATGGTCGCTCTCATCGGGGCGTCGGGGTCTGGCAAATCGACTTTGCTTCGGCATATCGGCGGCTTGATCGCCGCTAATCGGGGACCCGGCGGCGGCAAGATCAAGGTGCTTGGCGCGACGATGCAGGCAAGGGGCCGGATCTCCTGGGATGCGCGACGGGTCCGCGCCCGGGTCAGCGTGATCTTTCAACAGTTCAATCTTGTCTCGCGCCTAACGGTTTTGACCAACGTGCTCACCGGTCTACTGGGGCAGATCCACGGTCTGAGGGGCACCTTCGGCCTTTTCACAAGACGCGAGAAACAGGCTGCTCTCGAAGCGCTCTCGAGGGTCGGCATATCGGAAACCGCCATGCAGCGCGCCTCGACTTTGTCCGGCGGCCAGCAGCAGCGTGCGGCAATTGCCCGAGCTCTGGTTCAAGGCGCCGACATTATCCTGGCGGATGAGCCGATCGCCTCGCTCGATCCGGCGTCCTCGAAGCGTGTCATGGAGACCTTGCGCGAGATCAACGAGGCCGATGGAAAGACGGTCGTCGTCTCCCTGCACCAGGTCGACTACGCCATGCGCTATTGCCCTCGGACGATCGCGCTTCGGGACGGGGAAGTCGTTTACGACGGGGAGAGTGCCGCGCTCGACTCGGAAACGTTGCGACGTCTCTACGGCGCCGAGTGCGACGAACTGCTGGGGCCGGCCGTCGATACGAAAACCGAGGCGCCCGTTCCCGCCCAAAAGGCACAAAAAGCCTTTGCGGTCGCCTGAGAAGCTCAACACCGAATTACCACAACCACCCAACCCTAAGGAGTTACCCACAATGAAGAAATTGTTGGCAAGTGCCGCGATCGGCGCCGCGCTGGTCATGTACGCAGGTTCAGCGATGGCTGATTACAAGCCGCTGGACGGCGATCCGACGGAAATCAACTTCGGCATTATCTCGACGGAGTCGACCGCCAACCTGAAGCAACAATGGTTGCCGTTCCTCGCGGATATGGAAAAGCAGATCGGCATGAAGGTGAAGCCGTTCTTCGCTCCGGATTATGCCGGCATCATTGAGGGAATGCGCTTCGGAAAAGTGCATGTCGCCTGGTTCGGCAACAAGTCGGGCATGGAGGCCGTTGACCGTTCGGGCGCCGAGGTGTTCGCGCAACAAGTCGGCGTTGATGGGGAGCAGGGTTACTATTCCTACATCATCACCCACAAGGACAACGCGTCGCTGAACAGTCTTCAGGACCTGCTGAAATGCGACAAGTCGCTGAACTTCGGTATCGGCGATCCGAACTCGACCTCCGGTTTCCTGGTTCCGAGCTACTATGTCTTCGCCAAGAATGGCGTCGACCCGAAGGACTGCTTCAAGACCGTCCGCAACGCCAACCACGAAACCAACTTCATGGCGACCGCCAACAAGCAGGTTGATGCGGCGGCGAACAATTCCGAGCAGTGGGTCCGCTCCCACAACAAGGTGCCTGAGCTGGCCGCGAACGTGAAGGTGATCTGGAAGTCGCCGCTGATCCCGTCCGACCCGATCACCTATCGCAAGGACCTCTCGAAGGAATTGAAGGCCAAGGTGAAGGGCTTTTTCCTGACCTACGGGCGCTTCGGCTCGCCGGAAGAGGTCAAGAAGGCCCGCGAGGTGCTGGCCGGCATGCAGTTGGCGCCGTTTGTCGACTCGACCAACTCCCAGCTTTATCCGATCCGTCAGCTGGCGCTTTTCAAGGACAAGATTAAGATCGAGTCCAGCTCGCTCGACGCCAATGAGAAGGCGAAGCAGGTTGCGGCTATCAACGCCAAACTCGCGACTCTAGGCGTGCTCGCCGACAACGTCGGAATGTAATTCCGCCTCCCTCTGTCGGGCGGTTTCCACTTCGGGAACCGCCCGCTTCTTTTTAGAGACTTATGCTTCCTGGAGCCGGCATGAACACCGTAACGAAAAACCCGATAGTGAGCACGCTGCACCCTCGTGACCTGAAACGTTCTGTTGGCAACCTTGCGGGATGGGTCGTCGTTCTCGCGATCCTCGTCTGGGCTTGGGATGGAGCCGACATGCGTCCTGTCGAGCTGATCCGTGATTCCGGCAATATGGTGCAGTTTCTCGACGGGTTTTTCCCGCCGAACTTCCTTGAGTGGGAAAGTTACTTCAGCGAAATGCTGGTTACCGTTCAGATCGCGGTCTGGGGCACGGTGCTCTCCGTGGTCTGCGCGGTTCCCTGCGGCATCCTATCGGCGGAGAACATCGCTCCTTGGTGGATCAACCAGCCGATGCGGCGTGCCATGGATGCGGCCCGCGCCATAAACGAGATGGTGTTCGCCATGCTGTTCGTGGTGGCTGTCGGTCTCGGACCCTTTGCCGGCGTGTTGGCGCTTTGGGTGCACACGACGGGCATTCTCGCCAAGCTGTTTTCCGAGGCCGTCGAGGCGATCGACCCCAACCCGGTCGAAGGCATCCGCGCGACCGGCGCCAGCCGGCTGGAGGAAGTGATCTTCGGCGTGATCCCGCAAGTCCTGCCGCTTTGGATCTCCTATTCGCTCTACCGGTTCGAATCGAACGTGCGATCGGCTACGGTCCTCGGCATCGTCGGCGCCGGTGGGATCGGCATGATCCTCTGGGAGGTGATCCGGGGCTTTCAGTACGCCGAGACGGCCGCCATCGTCATCACCATCGTCTGCTCGGTCAGCATCATCGATATCGTCTCACAGCGGCTGCGGCGGCTGTTTATTTGAAAGATGGATGGCAGTGCCTCGTTTTCTTTGTGGCAGTCCCGCTACTTCGCATCGTACGCTTGCTGCCGTGGAATCGTACCGCGCGCCTCGGCCATCTCGAAACACGGATAGCCGATTGCTTTCCCGCTTTCAGATTGGAGACCAACCATGACCGCCAATGGAGACATGATCATCGCGCTCGACAAGGAGCGGATGCAGGCTATGGCCGATAAGGACATTGCCA
>JAYOEU010000024.1:0-9849 GCA_038116915.1 Alphaproteobacteria bacterium | reverse complement strand
ATGCTGTGCAAGGATCTGATCTACACCCATTCCTCGGCGCGGATCGACACCAAGGAAAGCATCCTCGCCAACATGGAATCTGGCGCGACGGTCTACAAATCAGTGGTGCCCTCGGATGTGAAGGCGATGGATCTCGGCGGCTCTGTGGTGCTGACCGGCAACGCCCGGATCAGCGTCTCCGCTCATGGTGAGGCCCGGAGCTTCGGCGTCCGCTTCACCGACGTCTACCAGAACCAGAACGGCACTTGGCGCATGGTGGCGTGGCAGTCGACCAAGACACCGGACTGAGGTCGCGTGGGTTCCAGTAGAGAACCGACTCCTGGACAAGGTGGTCGTGGCTGTTTTTCATCGTTGTCGTCCCGCACGCGATGCGGGACCGACGCCTGAAGCGCTGACAGAAGACGGATCGCGGAACATTGATGACGCGGCGCTGAAAAATGCTCGTCCAAGCGTCGCGTTGAACAGCATCAGGCTTCGGCCCCGCGTCAAGCGCGGGGCGACGAAGAACGGATGCCGACTTGGTCCCGAACAGTCCCCGACCCTATTCCGTCGCCTTGGAATAGTCGGCGTCGCTGACCTTCTCGAACCAGGCAGTGCCGGAGCCGTCCTCGCCGGTTTCGGACATGGCGAGATGGGTGAAGATCCGGTCCGGGGCGGCGCCGTGCCAGTGCCGGGTGTTCGGTGGGATGATCGCGGTATCGCCGGGCCGCAGCTCGCGCACCGGCTCGCCTTCGACCTGCACCCGGCCGACACCGGCGACGGCCCAAAGAGTCTGGCCGACCGGATGCTGGTGCCAGTCGGTGCGGGCGCCCGGGCTGAAGGTCACGTTGGTGGCGCGCATGCGCGACGGCGCCTCGCCGACCAATACGGGGTCCTGGAAAACATCGCCGGTGAAATTCTCCGCCGAGGCCTTCTTGGTCGGCCGGTCCTCGGCCCTGTGAAGTTTCAGCATGTCGTGCTCCTTTCCTGACGCCTTGCGCTGGACATGGTCGAGAAGAAGTCTAGCGCCAATTTCCGCGCCGCCGCATCACCGATGCGCTATTCCGCGGCGCCAGGCTGACGCGCCGCGGCGCTGTCCGGGATCGCATCCGCCTCGGTCAGTTCCTCCTGCAGCTTGCCGCTAGCGGTCGCCCGCGCCGATGAGAAGCGCGCCAGCGCCAGATAGGCGACGGGCGTGAGATACAGGGTGAAGACCGCCGCCAAGCCGAGGCCGCCGAATACCACCCAGCCGATCGCCGAGCGTGCCTCGGCGCCGGGACCACTGCCGAGAATCAGCGGCAGGCCGCCGAGAATGGTGGAGATCATGGTCATGGCGATGGGGCGCAGGCGGACGATTGCGGAGCGTTCGATTGCCTCGCGCACGCCGAGCCCGCGGTCGCGCAACTGGTCCGCGAATTCGACCACCAGAATGCCGTTCTTGGCCATCAGGCCGATCATCATGACCAGTCCGATCTGCGAGTAGATGTTGAGGGTGGTGCCGGTCAGCAGCAGGGCGTAGATCGCCGCGGCAATGCCGAAAGGAACCGTGATCACGATGATCGCGGCGCTGGTCAGGCTCTCGAACTGGGCAGCGAGGACCAGGAAAACCACCAGCACGGCGATGGCATAGGTGATCGTCACCTCGCGCTCGGCTTCTTCCAGCGCGAGCGCTTCGCCGAGCAGGATCAGCTCGACATCTTCCGGCAGAACCTCTCTCGCCAGCGCCTGCACGTCGACAAGGGCGGTCTTCAGGTCGTAGCCGTCGCCGATATCGGCATCGAGCTCCACCGCCCGCCGCTGAACATGGCGGTCAAGCTCCGATGCGACACCCTCCTCGCGCAGGGAGACCAGGCTTGAAAGCGGGACCAGGTCGCCGGCGCTGGTGCGCACATAGAGATTGACCAGATCCGTCGGATCGCGGATCGCGCCGCCCTTGGCTTCCAGCCAGATCGGAATCGCCTCGTCCTTGATGCTGAGATCCTCGAGTTCGCTGCCGTCGATCATCACCTTGAGCGTCGCCGCGAGATCCTCGAGCGGGATCCCGAGGTCCGAGGCCCGGCGCCGGTCGATCTTCACCGAAAGCTGGGGCTGTGTCGGTTGATACGAGACCCGGACATCGGAAAGCTTGGGCAGCTTATCCTCGATCGCCCGGGCAAGCTTGAGCGCGTTTTCGTAAAGATAGAGGTAGTCGTTGCCGATGATCGCGACTTCAAGCCCGCCGGCCGTGCTGCGCAATCCGAGGCTGTTGGCGCTGAACACCCGCATGCGCATGCCGGTGATCTTGTTCATGTCCGAGCGCACGTCCTTGATGATTTCCTGCTGGGAGCGCTTGCGCTCCTCCCAGGGGGCGAGCGTGACATAGACGAAATCCCGGTTCAGGTCGTATCGGCCGACGAAATTGAACAGGGTCGTGATCTCGCCCTTGTCGGCATAGGGCCGTAGAAGTTCCTCCACCCGCTCGGCCTGATCGTCCGTATAGGCGAGGCTGACCCCGTCGGGGCCGGTGCCGAAGACCGTGAACTTGCCGCGATCCTCGGAGGGCACCAACTCCTGCTTCAGGTTCTGAAACACCAGCCAGGATCCGACCGCGATGAGCAGTGCGGCGGCGGTCACCACCACCGGCGCGGCAAGGCTCCATCGCAGGGTCGCGGCATAGAAGGCCGCAAGCCGGTCGCCGAACCAGACCATTGCGGCGCGAGGCCCGGCGGAAGCCCTCTTTTCCTCGCCGAGGCGCGCAGCCAGGGCCGGGACCAGGGTCAGCGCAACGAAGGACGAGATCGCGACGGAAACCGCCAGCACGAAGCCGAACTCGCGGAACAGGCGTCCCGCTGTGCTCGGCAGGAAAGAGATCGGCACAAAGACCGACACCAGGGTCACGGTGGTGGCGATCACCGCGAAAAAGACCTGGCGGGAGCCGAGCACCGCCGCCGCCCGGGCTCTCAGTCCCTGCGCGCGGCGGCGCTGAATGTTCTCAAGCACGACGATGGAATCATCGACGATCATGCCCGTCGCAAGGACCAGCGCCAGCAGGGTGAGGATGTTGATCGAAAAGCCGAGCAGCCAAATCGCCGCGACGGAACCAATCAGCGCAACCGGGATGGCGACGCACGGGATCAGGGTCGCGCTGGGGGACCCGAGAAAGACCCACAGCGTGCCGATGACGATCAAAACCGCCAACGTAAGGCTGATCAGCACTTCGCGGATCGAGCCCTTGATGAAAAGGGCGTCGTCGGAAACCGGCACGATTTTGATGCGCTTGAAGCGGTCGTTGAGACGCTCGACGGCTTTGGTCACGCCTTCGGAAATCTTGATGGTGTTGGATTGAGCCTGGCGGATGATGTTGACGCCGATCACGGGCTCGCCATTCACGCGGACATGCGATTCGGGATCCTCCGGGCCGAAGAATACGTCGGCGACGTCACCGATCCGAACCGGTTCGCGTATGACGATCGCCTCGACCTCGCGCGCGGTTTGTACAGTTGCATCGGCGCGCACCAGGAGTTCCTGGTCGAGGGAGCCGAAACTCCCGGTCGGGATATCGAAAGGGGCCGTATTCAGCACCTTGATCACATCGCCGACCGCGAGCTGGTAGGAGGCGAAGCGGGCCGGATCGAGCACCACCCGCAGCAGCCGCCGACGGTCGCCGAAGATCGTGACATCGGCCACGCCGTCGACGGAAATCAGCGCCGGAATGACGTCCTTTTCGACCACGCGGGTCAACTCATCCTCGTTGAGCCCCGGACCGCTGACCGCAAGCTGCATGACGGGGCTGGAATCCGCGTCGGCCTTGACCACGGTGAGTTGTTCGACCGCCGCCGGAAGGTTGCCCTGAACCCGGCTCACGGCTTCACGGACATCGGCCGCGGCGACATCCAGATCCGCGCTGGGCGAAAACTCCGCCCGCATGCGGAAATTGTTTTCCTCGCTTGAGGAGCGGATTTCCTTGACGCCGTTCACCCGGGCCACCGCGCCCTCGACCAGACTGGTGACGGTGGCGTCCATGGTTTCTGGAGAGGCGCCTTGATAGATACCGCGAATGGTGACGATCGGCCGGTCGATGTTCGGCAGTTCACGCACCTCGACCGCGACCAGAGCCGCAAGACCGGCAAGCATGATCAGCAGGTTGAAAACCAGAATCATAAGCGGCCGGCGGACGCTGAGGGATGCAAGATCCTCGCGTTGTTCGCTCATGATCCGGCGGTCCCGGAGCCCGCCAAGGAAACCGGCCGGCCGTCGCGCAGACGATGAAAGCCCTCGATGACCACCTTGTCGCCCGCCTCGAGCTTGGCGTCGATCAGGATATCGGCCTCCTGGCGCTGGACGATGGCGGCCGCGACCCGGCGCGCCTTGCCGTCCCGGATGGCCCAGACGTAAGAGCCCTCGCCGCCCCACTGGACGGCGATTTCCGGTACCACGGGATAAGCTTTTCCGACGATCTCCGAGGAAACCCGAAAGCTCATGCCCGGCCGCAGGGCGTCGTCGGCGTTGCCGAGCCTTGCGCGCACCGCGAAGGTCCGTGTGCGTTCCTGGATCCGGCTGCCGACATCGGATACCACGCCCTCGCGCACGATACCCTGATCCGACCACGGGCTGGCCATGATCCGGTCGCCTTTCATAATCCGGCCCAGCAGCGTCTCGGGGACCTCGAAGCGGATCAAAAGTTCATCGCGCTGGTCGAGCGAGGCGATGGCGGTGTCCGTGCCGATGCGGTCGCCGACATCGAGATCGGTCAGGCCGATCCGGCCGCTGAACGGCGCGATCACGTGACGGTCGGCAAGTGCGACCTCGGTCTGCTTCAATTCGATGCGGGCGGCTTCCAGGGCGCTTTTCGCGTCGTCGTGGGTCGAGTTCGCCACCGCGCCGGTGGTCTTCAAGCGGGCCAGACGTTCGAAGGTGCGGCGCGCGTCGTCGAGCCGGACCCGGGCCAGATCAACCGCGAGCTTTTCAGTCTCGCTGTCCAGTTCCAGCAGGATCTGACCAGCCTTGACCTTCTCATCGGCGCTGAAATTGATCCGGGTGATCTCTCCGGCCGCGGCGGCATGCATGGTTGCCGACCGCAGGGCTTGGGCGGTGCCCACGACCTGGATGCGGATCTTCTCCTGGCCGCTCAAAACCTCGCGGGCTACGACCCCGACACCACGCGGCTTGTCGGCGCGCTTGGGCGCATCGGCCTCGGCGGGGCTCAGCATCGGAACCACATAAAACCATCCGATTGCCGCCGTCCCGGCGAGGAACCCGATCAGGATCAATTGTCGGAACAAGGTCATTCGGGGGAGTTTCCCTCGAGAACGAGCCGCGTCAGTGTCAGCTGCGGCGATACTAGAATCGAATCCGGTCGGCTCCAATTCAATTATGGGTGTTTCGAGGCGTGGCTATTGACATGCATTGTTCCGCGGCGGCCGGTTCAGTCTCTCGGAACGGCGGGATGCCGCGACACGCGCGCCTGGGCGGCCAGCCGGATCGGGGCGTTGGGCGCGCCGAACCCGCCGTAGTCGTCGCGGGCGACCACCTCGAAGAAGAACCGGTCCGACATGACCGGCGTGTAGACCTGGAAATAGCGCCCGTTCTCGTCTTCGTCGTACAAGACATGAAGTGCGCGCATGCGCTCCAACAAGGCATCGTCGAGATCGAAGCGCGCTTCCAGATCGTCGTAATAGTTTCCGGGAATCTCCAGCAGGCCCATTCCGGTCGCGCGCATCGCCTCTACGGTGGCGAAGATATCGCGGGTCATGAAGGCGATGTGCTGAACACCGGAGCCGAAATATTCGCTGATGAAGCGGTTCGATTGGGTGTGGCGGGCCTGACTGGCGTTAAGCACGATCTGCAGGGCGCCGTCGCGGGTGCGCAGAACCTCGCTTTCGACCACGCCCGCCGGATCGACGACATCGACGCCGGGGGTCTTTTCGAGCGCCAGCACCGAGCGGTAGAACAGCCGCCAGCCCGGCAGTTCCTCGAACAGCACGGATTGCGCGATATGGTCGATGCGCGTCAGGCCGATGCCTGACCCGGGTGCTTCAACGGGATCGAACTCGGTCCGCCACACACATTCCATCGCCGCATCGTCGTCGATGAAGTAGAGCAGAGAGCCGCCGACGCCGCGGATCGCCGGAATCTCCAATTCCCCGGGGCCGACCGGCTGATGGAAAGTATCCGCGAGCAGGCCCGAGGCACGCTCCATCTGACGCGCGGTATCTCCCACCAGCAGGCCGATCGCCGCCACCGACGGGCCATGGGTGATGTAATGGGAATGCGCGAATCCGTCGGCTTCGGTATTGATGACGAGATTGATGTCCCCCTGACGCCACCAAGAGACGTCCTTTGAGCGATGCTCGCCCGCATGGGAGAAGCCGAGCGCGCGGAAGAAGGCCGCCATGTCCTCGGCCTCGCGCTCCGAGGTGGTGAACTCGATAAAGCCGATCCCGCTCGCCGGCGGTATCTGCGCGAGCGCTTGACCGTCCCGGCCGAGACCGGTCATGGCTATCAGGGAGCGGGCGCCGTCCTTTGCGACTTGCCGGGGCGAGCCCATTCGGAACCGGTCGTTGAAAATCTCGTGGCTGAGCCAGCCGTCGTAGCCGGTTGCATCCAGGGCATCCATGAACGCCGCAATGTCGAGATCACCCTGTCCGGGAAAGCACCGGAAATGCCGCGAAAGTTGCAACAGATCCATGTTGATTCGCGGGGCGTCGGCGACTTGGACGAAGCTGATTCTGTCCGCTGGGATGGAGCGGATGGCGTCAACCGGATAGTTCGGGGCGAGGGTGTGATAGCTGTCGAGGATGATGCCGACGCGTCCGTGATCGGCGCGGCGCACGACTTCCCAGGCATCGCGATAGTCGCGGATATGGGTTCCCCAGGCCAGCGCCTCGAACCCGACATTGACCCCGAAACCCTCAGCGATTTCCCCGAGTTCGCGCAGGTCGCCGGCGGCCCGGTCGATGCCGCCCTGCGCGTGCGGCGAGACGTTCGAGCAGACCAGGATGGTTCCGGCGCCAAGCTCGTTCATCAACTCGAACTTCCGCTTGGCGCGTTCAAAGCCCTTGGCGCGGCGCGGCTCGGGCATGCCTTCGAAGTCGCGGAACGGCTGAAAGGCGACGATCTCGAGGCCAAGGTCCCGCACCATGTCGCCGACTTCCCCGGGTGAGCCCGGATGGCCGAGGATATCGGTTTCGAAGATTTCAACGCCCTCGAAACCGGCGGCGGCAATGGCCTGGAGCTTTTCGGCGAGGCTGCCGCCGAGGGAGACCGTCGCGATCGAATTGCGCATGGAATCACTCCGTTTCTGCCGCAGCCAAGATGACCAAGCTATCCTGACCCTGACCTAAATTCTCGGGGAATCCAAGATGCCGTGACAAGACCCTTCGCGATGAACATTCGCGATGACCCTTCGGGTCTTCTCAGGGCGAGCAAGCCAACGAACAAAGCACTCACCCCGAGGGGGGTGCGCCAGTACCCGTCTCGAAGGGCCGGCAATACGCCCACCTAAGCCCGGTCGTTGCGTTCCAGCTCGTCGGTGTCCCAATGCAGGGCATCCGGGCCGATCTCGCTCAGGACCGGCACGCCGATCTGGGCCATGATCTTGTTCACCTCGTCCCGGAGGATGGTTACAGCCCTGACTGCGCCGGCATCGCCGCCGGCGATCGCGCCGTAAAGCGTGGGGCGACCCAGAAAGACAAATTTCGCCCCGGTTGCGAGAGCAATGACGATATCCGCGCCCCGCCGCACGCCGCCATCCAGCATCAGGGTCATCCGGTCGCCGACCGCCCTGTCGAGACGCGGCAGGACATCAAGAGCCGATACGGCGCGGTCCAATTGCCTGGCGCCATGGTTCGAGACGATGATCCCGTCAACGCCGAGATCGGCGGCCCGGATCGCATCATCGGTGCGCATGATGCCCTTGATGATCAGGGTGCGCGGCCAGATCCGCCGATAGGTCTCGATATCCTTCCAGGTGATGCTGTTCGGCAATTGCGTCGAAACGAACTCGCCGACCGCATCGGCGCCGGCGCCCTTCGGCGCATAGGCCTGCCAGTTGGGCAGCATGGCGATGCCGTGGGCCATGTAGTCCTTGAACCAGAGGGGACGGCGCAGAGCGTCGAGCTTGTTGGCGAGCGAGAGGCGGAGCGGCCGCCCGAAACCGTTGCGCCGGTTGCGTTCGCGGTTGGAGGAAACCGGAACGTCAACCGTCACGACCAAGGCGTTCAGGCCGAGATCGGCGACGCGTCTTACCTGGTCCTCGGCGATCGAGCGGTCCTTCGCGGTATAGATCTGGTACCAACCATGATCCGGCGCGGTGGCCGCCAGTTCCTCCATCGACGCCGTCGCGGCGCCGGACATGATGAACGGAATGTTGGCATCCCGCGCCGCGCGCGCCAGCATCATGTCGCCGCCCCAGCGGTAGTTGCCGATGCCGCCGGTGGGAGCGATGCCATAGGGGCTGGAATAGGTGCGGCCGAACAGTTCCACGGACTGGTCGAGCTTCGAGATGTCGACCATATAGCGCGGCGCAAGGGAGCGGCGGCGGAAGGCGTCCTCGTTGCGCTCCAATCCGTCCTCATCATCGACGCCGCCCTCGATGAAATCGTAGATCACCTTGGGCAGGCGTCTCTTTGCCATGATCCTGAGATCATCGAGATTGACGCAGTCTTCGAGTTTCATGGGGCGCTCCAAGCGGAACCGATTCCGGCGCGGCCAGTTTGCGGCCTATCCGCGGGCCGGGAAAGTCCTTGCGATGGTCAATCAGACCATCAGTGGGATCATTCATCGACGAGGGAGCGGCCGGGCTGGCTTATCATGACAGCAAAAAAGCAGAGAATGTTCCGTCGGTCCCGCGTCGAGCGCGGGACGACGGACCCGCGTGGTGATCAGTTTTTCCGGTCCGTCCAGCGCGGCTGACAAAATTGCCGATTGCTTGACCTGTCGGAAGTGCGCGGAGACACTCCCACCTCTTTGAATTATGATCGGAGACTGCCGATGGCCGCGCGAGAGCCTGCGCTTGAATGGCACGAAACCAAAGACGTCGATGGGGCGACGGTCAGGGAATTCACCATTCATGCCGCCGAGCGTCCGGTAACCGGCGTGCTTTGGTCGGGACCGGGAAGCGTGGCCGGCGCGCCGCTGGTCTGTTTCGGTCATGGCGCGTCCGGCGACCGCCACCAGCGGCCGATCCCCAGGATCGCCGGGCAACTGGCGAGAGAGCACGGTTTTCATTGCCTAGCGATCGATGGGCCGGTGCATGGCCGCAGGCAGGTCGGGCCGGGTGGGCGGGAAGCCTTCTGGCCGGAGCTTCGACGGGTCGGATCAACCGAGGAGATGGTGCGCGACTGGCGGCTGGCGCTTCGGACAATGTCCGCGCTGCCGGAAGTCGGCGAGGGGCCGGTCGGCTATTGGGGCTTGTCCATGGGGACGATCTACGGCGCGCCGTTTGTCGCCGCCGAGCCCAGGATCTCCGTCGCGGTGCTCGGCCTGATGGGCCTGGTCTCGGAGCCGCCGCATTACAAGCCCATCATCGAGAAGGCCGCCAAGGCGATCACCTGTCCGGTGTTCTTTCTCTGGCAGCTTGAGGATGAGCTGTTCACGCGAGAGGAGTGTCTGGCGTTATTCGACGCATTTCCCTCCGAGGACAAGCGCCTGCATGCGAACCCCGGCCTGCATCCCAACGTGCCATTCGAGGAACTCAACTTCGGCGCCGATTTCCTGTCGGGTTTCCTCAAGGGCACGCGGGCCCCGCGCGAGATAATGTTCGCGATCAGCGAGTGACGCTTCAGGCCTAACTTGTCCGCCGCTTGCTTCGTTCCAAGATGTGTGGATGCGGAGATATAGGTTTTGGGGGTCAAGGCTTAGGGAGACGTCGCGCTGGCGAAGGCCAGGGCT
>JAYOEU010000023.1:0-34666 GCA_038116915.1 Alphaproteobacteria bacterium | reverse complement strand
TGCAACTCCCCCCGCCATCGGGTCGCAAAAAAGTCCAGACCGAAGGCTTGCACCACGTCTCCGTTGGGATAGTGCATCGTCTCGTAGCGAGGGTCGGAGGAAAAGCCCCAGGGTTTCGGATCCAGCACCTCGAGCCCGGTTTCCTCGCGCACCTCGCGCAGCATGACGCTGAAGATGTCCTCACCCGCTTCGGCATAGCCCGACGGCATGCACCACAGGCCGTTGTCGGCGCGTTTCTGCAGCAAAATCTTTCCGTCGTCCCGCTCAATGATGCATCGGGCTCCGGGCATCAGGATCAGACGGTTGCCGACCACCTCGCGCAGGCGTCCAAGGTAGCTGTCCTTGAAATCACTCAATTGGGAGCACCGCGCGACAGGAACCCCTGGCGGACAGGACCCTTCGAGACTCCGCTTCGCGGTTCCTCGGGGTGAGTTGACCTAAAGGAATCGCTCTCACCCTGAGGAGCCGCCGACAGGTCGCGTCTCGAAGGGGCATTTCCGCGGTTTATGCAAAACAACCCGTCCAGCCCCTACATCGTGGCGCCGATCTGCCAGGGGATGAACTCATTGTCGCCGATGCCGAGCTCCTCGCTCTTGGTCGGCTCTCCCGAGGCGGTGCGCACGACCTTGTCGAAAATCCGCTCGCCCATCTCCTCAATGGAGAGGTCTTCGTCCAGGACCTCGCCGCAGTTGATGTCCATATCCTCTTCCATGCGGCGGTACATGGTGGTGTTGGTCGCCAGCTTCAGCGACGGCGCCGGCTTGCAGCCGTAGCAGGAGCCGCGCCCGGTGGTGAACGCGACGACGTTGGAGCCGCTCGCCACCTGGCCGGTGATCGAGCAGGGATCGTATCCGGGGCTGTCCATGAAGACGAAGCCCTTGGTGTCGATCCGCTCGGCATAGTGATAGACACCGCAGAGATTGGTCACCCCGCCCTTCGCCGCCGCGCCGAGGGATTTTTCGAGGATCGTGGTCAGCCCGCCGGCCTTGTTGCCGGGCGAGGGGTTGTTGTTCATCTCGCCGCCATTGCGCTCGCAATAGTCTTCCCACCACTTGATCCGCTCCACCAGCTTCTCACCGACCTCGCGGGTGACCGCGCGGCGGGTCAGCAGGTGCTCGGCGCCATAGATCTCCGGCGTCTCGGACAGCACCGCGGTGCCGCCGTGCCGGACCAGCAAGGTCGCCGCCGCGCCAAGCGCCGGGTTGGCGGTCATGCCGGAATAGGCGTCCGACCCGCCGCATTGCAGCGCCAGGGTCAGCTCGCTCACCGGCACCGTCTGCCGCTTCGCCCTGCCGGCCTCGGGCAGCATGTCGGTGATCAGTCCGAGCCCGCGCTCCACGGTCTTGCGGGTACCGCCGGTATCCTGAAGCGTCATGGTCTGGAACCTCGGACCCCGTTCCAGCCCATAGGCTTCGAGCAGGAAGTCGATCTGATTGACCTCGCAGCCAAGGCCGACCATCAGGATGCCGGCGAAATTCGGATGCTGGGCAAAGCCCCAGAGCACGCGCTGGAGGTTGGCGTAGCCCTCGCCCGCCCCGGCCATGCCGCAGCCCGTCGAGTGGGTGAGCGCCACGACCCCGTCCACCGTCGGGTGTTTTGCCATCAGTTCATCGGACACCGCGTCGGCAATGTATTTCGCCGCCGTCGCCGAGCAGTTCACGCTGGTCAGAACACCGATATAATTGCGGGTGCCAACCCGGCCGTTCGCCCGCACATAGCCCTCGAAGGTGCGGCGCTCGGCTTCGGGAACATAGGCGGTGGTCGTCACCCCTTCGCAGAACTGATAGTCCCGGTCGAAATCCTTCATCTCCACGTTGTGGACATGAACGTGCTCGCCCGGCGCGACGTCCTGGCTGGCGAAGCCGATGACCTGGTCGTATTTGCGGATCTCCTCGCCTTTGCGGATCGCACGGGTGGCGATCTTGTGGCCCGACGGAACAGGCGCAACCACCGACACGCCTTCATCGTCAATACCGGTTCCGGCCAACATTTCGACGCGCGCGGTGACGACATTGTCCCGGGGGTGCAGGCGTACGGTCAGTCGGTTACCGGAATTGTGTCCAGCCAGGGCCATGGTGTTTTCTCCGTCCAGGGGTTGCCGGACTATAGACCAGCCGAAGTCCCCGGGAAACGGGCTTGCTGGCGTGGCGCATCGGGCGTACCACAGACGAAACCCTTGAATTGGAGAGACCGAGATGGGCAATCGACTGGCCGGCAAGACGGCTCTGATCACTGCGGCGGCGCAAGGCATCGGGCGCGCCTCTGTGGAGGCCTTCGCCGCCGAGGGCGCGCGGGTGATCGCAACCGACATCAATGCCGGCAAACTGGCCGAACTCACCGGGATCCGTGGTGTCGAAACCCGGGTTCTAAACGTGCTCGATGGCGCGGCGATCACGGCGGCGGCAAAGGAGATCGGTACACTCGACATCCTGTTCAACTGCGCCGGATTCGTGCATCACGGCTCCATCCTGAACTGTGATGAGAAGGCCTGGGATTTCTCCTTCGACCTCAACGTAAAGGCCCAGTACCGGATGATCCGGGCCTTCCTGCCGGCGATGCTCGAAGCCGGCGGGGGGTCGATCGTCAACATGTCGTCGGTCTGCTCCAGCCTGAAAGGCATCGTCGACCGCGCGGTTTATGGCGCCAGCAAGGCGGCGGTGATCGGGCTTACCAAATCCGTGTCCGCCGACTATCTGCGCCAAGGCATCCGCTGCAACTGCATCTGTCCAGGCACCGTGCAGTCGCCGTCCCTCGACGACCGCATCAACGCCTTCGATGACCCGGTCGAGGCGCGCAAGGCCTTCATCGCCCGCCAGCCGCTAGGCCGGCTCGGCACGGCCGAGGAAATCGCCGCGATCGCCGTCTATCTGGCGTCCGATGAGTCCGCCTACACGACCGGTCAGCCCTTCGTCGTCGATGGCGGCATTCTCGGATGACCATGGTCAAGGATTTCAGTCTCGACGCCTTTCGGGCTGCCCAGGGCCGGATCGAAGGACGCGCGCGGCGGACGCCGCTGATCGATCCGGCTCCGCTGAAGGCGCACCCGGCGCCCCACGCGAGGCTGCTGCTGAAGCTCGACAATCTTCAGCCCACCGGGTCCTTCAAGGTGCGCGGGGCGAGCAACACGCTGATGACCCTGACCGAGCCGCAGAAGCGTGCCGGACTGATCACCGCCTCCGGAGGCAACCACGGGCTCGGGGTCGCCTATGCCGCCGCCATGGCGGGCTGTCCGGCGGTGATCTATCTGCCGACCAGCACGCCACCTGCAAAGGCCGACAAGCTGAAATCCTGGGGCGCCGAAGTGGTTTCCGCCGGCGCCGTATGGGACGATGCCAACGTCGCCGCCCTCGCCCATGCCGGGAGGACCGGCATGACCTACATTCATCCTTTCGCCGACCCCAGAGTCATCCACGGCCAGGGTACCGTGGCGCTAGAGATCCTTGAAGACGCGCCCGAGGCGGATTACCTGCTCGTGGCCATCGGCGGCGGCGGCCTGATCGCCGGCGCGGCGGCGGCGGCCAAGGCCGTGAAGCCGGATATCAAAGTCATCGGAATTGAGCCGACCGGCGCTCCGACTCACCACGAAAGTCGAAAAGCCGGAGAGGTCATCACCCTGGACCGGATCGAGACCCGCGCCGGCACCCTCGCGCCCCGGCGCTCCGATGCTCTCAATTTCGGCCTGATCCAGAACCATGTCGATGACATCGTTCTGGTCGAGGATGCGGACATGGAGCGGGCCGCGCGCTGGCTCTGGTTTGAACTCGGGATCGCGGCTGAGCTGAGCGGGGCCGCGGCACTGGCGGCGCTGATGACCGGCGCCGTCACGGTGCCGGCGGGCGCCACGGTCGCGGCAATCGTCTGCGGGGCCGGGACCGACGGAGTAGCATGACATGGGCGTAACGCTGCACGGCATGCATTACAGCGTCTATGTCCGCGTCGCACGGCTCGCCTTGGAGGAAAAGGGGGTCGACTATACCCTCGCCGAGGTCAATCCCTTCGCGCCGGAAGTCTCACCCGAACATCTCAAGCGGCATCCCTTCAACCGCGTACCGGTGTTGGAGCATGATGGCTTCTCGGTTTACGAAACCGCCGCGATCACCCGCTATGTGGACGAGGCGTTCGAGGGCCCGCCCCTGCAACCGTCACTCCCCAGGAATAGAGCGCGGATGGCTCAGATCATGGGAATTATCGACAGCTACGGCTATTGGCCGATGGTGCGCCAGGTGTTCCTCGAGCGGGTCTCCAAGCCTGCCCGGGGCGGCGTGCCTGATGAGGCCGCAATCACGGAGGGATTGGAGAAGTCCGGCCATTGTCTCGGCGTTCTCGAAGACCTTATCTCCGGCGGCCCGTTTCTGCTCGGAGATGCGGTGAGTTTGGCCGACCTGCATCTCGCTCCGATGATCGACTATTTCACCCGGCCCAAGGAAGGCGCCACCTGTTTGGCGCGATTTCCAAAATTGTCGCACTGGAGGTCCGGCATTCAGAAGCGTCCGAGCGTCGTCGCAACGCGCCCGGCCCTCTGGGACTAGGTGGGATTGGGGGCTACCAGATGATTTGCACGTCGTATCGCTGAAAGAACCGGTCCGTCGTAACCAAGGGCAAGCGGCGGCGGGACGCCTGAGCGATCAAGAGCCGGTCAAAGGGATCTCGCAGCGGCCCCGGCAACTCGCCGCCGGCCTTCGCATCCTCAAACGTGATATCCATCACCTCGAAGCCCGCTTTGTCGATATGATCGACCAGTCCGGTCGCGATATCGCCAGCCTCCGGAAGCTTGCCAATTCTATATTTGGTGGCGATTTCCCAGGCGCTCGCCGCGCTTACCCAAACCGGCTCCGCGCTCGTCGCGATTGCCTCGGACGCCCGGCGCGATAGCTCCTCGGCGCCAAGCAGCCACCAAATCAGCGTGTGCGTGTCCAGCAGCAGCTAAACACCCCAGAGCTCGAGTTCCTCCTCGGGCAAAGGCTCAAAAAAAGCGTCCGTCAATTTTCCCGCAACGAACCCGCCCAGGCGTCGGCGTGGTTGTGCCTCCACCGGAACCATCCGAACCAGCGGCTTGCCTGCCCGGGCGATCACGACCTCCTCGCCTTCAAGCGCCCGCTCAACCAGACGCGAGAGATGGGTCTTCGCCTCGTGCATGTTGACTTGCGTCACGCTCTCTCCTCCACCTTAGCTTAGCTAAGCTTAGTCTGGTTAGCTAAGCTAACACTTTACAGCGTCTTTTCCAATCCGCTCCGAACGTGCCCGGCATGCCGGAACGATCGGACGGTCAGGCGACCTTTCCGGTCGCGGCGACGGAAGTCTTCACCAGATTCAGCCCCACATGGAAGGCATCGAAATTGCGCAACCGATGTCCCGGTTCCAACGCGCCGATCGGCATGTTGCAGATCAGCGGCACGACCTGCTCGCTCAGGCCGCCATGGGAGCGCAGCGGTACGTCCAGGCTCGAAAGATCATGCCGCGCCGCCGACGTGCCGAGCGCCTTGTTCTCGGAAGAGATCGCGACGATGTCGCCAACCCGGTCCGGCGGAAGCTCGAAGCGTGCGCAGGCCTCATCCCGTGAGAGGACCGTGTCCATACCCTCGATCGCCGACAACGCGCTTATCAGCCCAGCCAGATCCGCTCCCTTCGGCAAGTAGGCTGTCGCGAAGGAGCCGAGCGCGCCATGATGGGCGACATAGGGATCGGTAATCGGCAGGATCACCCGCGCCGCGCCGGTTCTGACCAGATCGTCCAGCACATCCTGCAGATAGATCACGTCGGGCTCGCCCTCCGTGTCGTGCTTGGCGCTCATGCCGTGATCCGCCGTCAGCACCAGAGTCGCGCCGAGAGCGTCCAGCGCCGCCCAGTACCCGTCCATCATCCGGTAGAAGGCATTGGCGCCGTCGGTCCCGGGTGCGAATTTGTGCTGAATATAGTCCGTGGTCGACAGATACATGAGATCCGGACGCTCACGCTCCATCAGCTTTACCCCGGCGGCAAAGACGAACTCGGAAAGATCGGCGCTGTAGACCGAGGGAACCGGCAATCCCGTCAGATCCAGCACCGCCTCGATCCCATTTTCGGCAAGCGTCACCTCGTCGGCTTTTTCCGCGGAGAAGCAGATCGATCCACCGGCGCCGTGTGACAGTCCATGGCCTAGAAGCCGGCGCAGCTTGTCCTTGGCCGTGACGATGGCGATGCGCGCGCCCTCGGTCTCGAAAGCGGCAAAAATGGTGGGAGCCCGCAGAAATTCCGGGTCATTCATCATCACTTCGGCATCGGCGTCCCGGTCATAGAAGAAATTGCCGCAGATACCATGCACCGACGGCGGGCGCCCGGTGACGATCGACAGATTGTTCGGATTGGTGAAGCTCGGCACCACGCATTCGGCCCGCAAATCGGCGCCGCGCTCCAGCATGGCCGCCGTAAAGGGCATGTGCCCCGCCGCAACGGCGCGTTCGATATAGTCGGGCTCGGAACCGTCGATGCAGACCACAACAAGCGGCATTTCCGGCCAGCGATACTTACGACCGTTGACAGTGATCTCGTTTCGGCTCCGGCTCATCGCGCTCTCCCTGTCCTGGTTTCGACTATATCCGGCGCCGCGTCCACTGCCCGCTAACACCTCTCGCGCGATCGCATGTCCCGGGCCTTTTCCACCTCGCCTTTGAGATAGGCCAGTTGCCAGCGATCTGCCTTGCGCATGAATGACCGTACCAGGGGCACAGCAAGGCACGCAAAGCCCCGGGCGGAACAGGTCGCATGCAGTGTCACTTCCACGCCTCCAGGCGCCGGCGCCATTTCATATCGATAGACGGTCGTAAACGCGCCATCACTCGCGCGCAGCACGAATTCCCGGCAGGGCTCAAACGCGACGATCTCGGATTCCCGGTCACCGCCCCTGGCTGTGAAGATCAAGGTGCCGCCTTCCTCGGACGGTCGGCCGTCGCCGGATCGCATGGAGCGTATGCCGGGCATCCAGGCTGCCATCAGATCCGGACACGTCAGATGCTCCCAGACCAGATCCGCCGGCGCGTCGATGACGATATCCGCCTTGAACACGACCTGTTCAGCCCGCCGCCTTGGCGATCAGAAATTCGATCCTCTCGCCGTCCTCGCTCATTGCGAGCAATTCATGTCCGGAGGTATTGCAGAAATGCTTGAAATCCAAGGGTGAAGCCGGATCAGTGGAAATGACTCGAATGCGCGCGCCGGCCTGGAGGCTCTTGATCGCCTTGCGCGCCTTCAGAACCGGCAGGGGGCATTTGAGGCCGCTCGCGTCGACCAATGTAACGTCGTCGTTCATCGCCACTCTCCGTCGTTCCCGCAAAACCATATGGCGCGCGATGAGCGCTCAGCCAAGTCATTTCCACGGCCCTGCACCCGCTGAACTGAAAATTCGGGCTTTGGACGTGAATATTCCAGCACCCGGCGCCGACCTTCACCCGGCTTGGAAATCATCGAATTATCGATATTTTTTCGTGCCTTAGCCACACTTCATCCGGCCCGTCGAGTTGTGGATAAGTTGAAGGCGACAAATTTCGCACTTGCGAGCCGGAGACTCTCTTTCGCCACTATTTAAAGGCGAAAATTTCAACGGATTTAATATTGAAAATGAAAATTAAAAAATACTTTCTATTTAAAAATCATTACTTATCCACAAATCTTTCACAACACGGTCTGATTCGCGCTCGCGGGACCAAGTAACTTCATGGAATCTCCGTATTAAATACGATATGCCTCAAACACGAACCCGGGTCCTCTTGCTGAGGCATTCCGCTCTGAGGCGCAGATTGTCATGCGGGCGACCCTATTTTTGAAAATTATGCACCCCGGCGTTGGAACGGGCCAAGACACCGCGTGAGCGATCCGGGACCGCCGCAAATCCACGAACGTCCGGCAGATCCGCCATCATCCGGCGGAGCATATCATCCAACAACGACGCGCTCTGATCGGCGTCCCCAGCGAGCTTGCCGGCACGGTACAGCGCGCTGGCGATGCCGAACGGCGATACCGGCAGTCCTCCGTCACCGCGTGAGCCGTCAGCGCTTGATGACCAGACCGGCTCTCCATCACCGCCGATCCGGAACAGGTCCAGTTGCAAGGCCAATCGACGCTCGGCCCAGACGACGGCATAGGACAGGGCACCGCCGCTGAGCTTGATGGACAAGGCATGGCGGCAATCCGATCGGGTCGCGAAAACTCCGAGGTCCTTTGCATGCCCCACGTCCAGGGCGAGATGCCGCGCCAAACGATCCCGATACGCCCCGGCGATCACTCTGTCGAACCGAACCGCGAGGAAGCGTTCGACCGCTCTCTCCACCAGTTCAGGCGGCATTTGCGGGCGGGTTCCGGCGTTCACCGGAAGGACGACCACGCAGGATGGAGGAGCGCGCATGAAACCGTCTCGCAAACCGTGCCTTCCGCCGGTCTCCACGGTTTGACCCTGCTCGTCGATTGGCCCGGCCGGGACCGATGCACATGCGACCAAGATCGTCGTGGTCAGCAAAACCATCGCCTGGCGGAACAACTGTCGGACGCTGGTCACGACCCCATCCCCTTGCAACCGGCCGGGGGGCGGATCTCGATACGTCCCTCAATCAAGCGGCCGTCCACCGACAGTCCACCGACCAGGACCGTGGCGCCCGCGACCGCATAGCGGGCGGTCACCCTTTTGGCATTTCGGTAGTCCGACCCCACGAGCCGGTCCAGTCCACCGAGCAGCCGCGCGTCGAATTCCCGCGAAAGCAATCGGGCCGGTGTCGCGCCGCCGCCATGGCGGGCCTGCAATGCTGCAAGAACACGCTGCTCTTGCTTGGGCGAGGCTCCGATCACCGCGCGAAGGAATCCGCTGTGTCGATCGGAATTGAAAGCATCCTCGGTGTTACCGGCCGCCGCCATCAGAATTTCCTGACCACGCAGCAAGACCGTCTTGAGGCCATGACAGCGGGCCAGCAGGTCGTAAAGCTTACTCCTCGCGACCCGATGCTCCGGCCAGGCGATCTCTATCAAAGGGCCTTCTCCGTGTTCCAGCAGGCGGAGCAAGGGCCGGCCGCTCCTCTCCTCCTCGCCCCCGGCGACCAGTAGCGCGGGTGCCGGCACGGCACGGGTCGAGGACGTTGCCGCAAGCCCGTCGTCAGGCGCACTTTTTGGCACGCTCTCGGGAGACGGCGCGGATTTGCCCTCCGGCAAGGCTCGAGCGGCTACTACCGGTTCGTAAGCCGGCGCTATCATCGCCGCCGGGTGATTCGCAGGCGGATTTTGTTGCAAAGCTACGGATCGAGCAGGCCGAGCGGTAACCCCTTCAACCGGCATCGGCGGCGGTGGGGGCAGCGCGACTTCCGCCATTTGCCGCACCTGCGATGGCTCGATCGGAGTGGCCGGCGCCGGATCGGCAGCGGTGTCCTCGCAGGGAGACCGGTCCGCCGCCGGCATGCCGGGCTGCACCAGCAGCGACATTGCTCCCATGATCAGAGCGTCAGCCAACAATCCGAGCAGAGATGCGCGGGACTCCGTCATTTCCCGATCCGCTCGAGAGAGAAAAGCTCCATTCCCTCGGCAAGCGCCCGCAGCGCTTCCCGGCGGTTTGGAGCCGGGACGGTTGCCGGTGCGGACAGTTTTGCCGGCGAAACGGCCTCTGACCCCGCCGCTCCGAGGCCACCGCCCCGGTTCGGTGTATCGAGCAGCGATGCGGGCTTCGTGTCCTCGGTCTTCAGGGCAGCCGTGACGGTGGGCGCTGCCGGCTCCATCTTCACGGGCTCGGCACCCGGGGCGACCGCGGGGACGATGCCCGCGCCCTGCCCCGCCATGCGTGCCGCGGAAGGCGAACAGGCGACGGCCGTCTCCTTGATGGTTTCGGCTTTCGTGGTGACGGACGCCAGCAAGGCCTGCGCACCGTCATTACCCAGGATCAGCCACGCAAGCGCCGCGCCGACCAGAATGTTGAAAGTCAGAAATTTCATGATATTTCTCCCTCGAACTCGCCGCCGCGCCGCCGGGCATCGGTCAGGATCACCATGGCGCGCAGGATCGCGGCGGTCGGCAATCCGACAACCGTGGTCATGAAAGCCATGCTGAACTGGGCGGTCAGGCCCGCGATGATGTCGTGGATGGTCTCAGGCGACAGCCGCTGTTCGGCCAAACCGCCGATCCCGAGACTGATCCCCAGCAAGGTGAAGGTCAGGGCCAGGGTCGCGATCCCGCTTGCCGCCTGCAACGCCGCGCGCGGCCACAAGACCCGGCCCGGATGGCGGACCTGCTTGCGCCAGCAGGCAAGGCCGGCAAACAGCAGCAGCGTGTAGCCGGCGATGAAGCCGGGCCCGAAGATCCGGCCGGCCAGCGCCGCGACCGTCGCCGGGTCCTTCTGGGTCGCGAGGGTCGCGGCGGTCAGAACCAGCACCGCCCCGCCCAGTCCGTAGGAGGTCCCGCGCATGATGGTTTCCAACCGGGGTAGACTTGCAAGCATGGGATCAGCGCCTCCCCACGCGGGCGGCGAGGACCGTCGAGGTCGAAACGCCAACCTCGGCGAGCCAGATTTCAAGGATCGTCGACTTCTTCTCGGCCGAGGCGTGGACCAGGAAGGTCAGGTCGTAGTTTTCGAAGGCGCGGCGGACCGCGGCGTTCGGCTTGGCGGCAAGCGACTCGTCCCGCAGCACGATGCGCTCCAGATCCACAAGCCGCCGCAGTGTCGGCTCCACGGTCTGCTGGCGCTGGTTCGCGGCCAGGGCCGGATCCAGATAGCTTGAAAGCAGTTTCGCCCGCTCCCGTTCAAGGTTGTCCAGCGATGACGCCTGGGCCAGTCCGGCCGCGCCGGCAAGGAGGGCCAGCGCCAGGCTCATGGTCCGAAAGGTGATGTGAAGTTTGCTGGTCATGGCAGTGCTCCTTCAGTTCCTGATGAACATGCGCACCGCCGAGGACAGGATCGGTGCGGTAGGCTTCGAGGTTTCCGAGGTATCCCGGTCGGTGCGGTCGAGCTCGTCGGCGAAAGCCAGGGCGTCCAGCGCCACCAGCTTGGCCATGAAGCCGAGGACCTGTTCCTCCTGCTCCAGGATCGCCAGATGCGCTTCGTCTTCCATGGCGAGGCCTTCGAGATACTCCCGCTTGGTCAGGTCCTTGCCCTCAAGACTTGGGGCCTGGTTCATCGGATGGTTGGCGATTGCGCGGCGAAGCTGCTCTATCGAGGCGAGATTGTCGGCATGCGCCTTGGCATAGCGGCTGTCGGGCGCCATTCCTGAGGCGAACAGCACGTCGTCGACCTTGGTGAGCGAGGATTCGAAGCGTTCCCGCGCCGCAACCTGACTTGCGCGGATCTTCTCGCCATCCGCCGTCGCGCTGGTCTGGCCCCGGTCCAGTTCTCCGATCAGGGAGTGCAGCAGGCGGAGCCTTGTATTGGTCCGCTCCCGCTCAAGGCGCTGACGATCCCCCATGATCCGGATGAAGGCCTGCTTTTCGCCCAGCAACTGCTGGCGCAGATCAAGGCGCAGGTCACCGTCGGCGGCTTGCTCGGCGCGGGAGAGATCCTCCAGCGTGGCGGCCTTCATGGTGCCGGCCTCCTGATTGCTGGCCAAAGCGGCGCCCAAGGCAGATTGGGCGAAATCCTTGTCGATCGCCTTCTTGAGATAGGCGGCCGGCAACTTGATCAGCTTCTCGCTGGCGACCGGGCGCCATTCGGGCGCCGTGGTCTCGGCGGCGGCGAGCGTACCGGGCGCTCCGGCATGCCATCGCCCCGCCAGGCGCCGCCCCGGCCTGAAACATGCCCGACCCCACCTTGCCGCCGCTTCGCGTCAAGGGAAGGAAGTGCGCGGGAACAATGTCCATTTCCAGGCGTGTGGTTCGGTTTCCGCGATTCCCGCTCCGGCAAGCTTGAGAGTCACGGCAACCGCGTCTCCCTGATCGAGAGCCTCCAGATCGAGATGCAGAACTTCGCGCTCCGGGGCCGGCGCGTTCAAGGGAACCGCCACCTCCCGATATTGTCGTTGCAACAGATCCTGCATGCGGTTCCGAGCCAGATCCCGGACATGCTCCTTGAAGGCACCGCCGCCGGCCGCCGCCACCACGTCCAGTGCCTTGCCGCCGCCTTTTGTCGACGCCGCCAGGGCAATGGCATCCGCGGTTCTCCAGATGGCTTGCTGAAAACGAAGCGTGGCGAGATCGAGGTCGGCAAGATCCAGGAGGACCGGCTTTGGCGCCGACAGCACGCGCCCGACCTTGCCCTTGCCGATCGATACCGCCCTCAGCGACAGTTCGAGACCGTCGCTCCGAGCCGTCGCGTCGCCGGTTATCAGCACGTCCGCGCGCGCGTCGGCGAGAAGGTCCTGGACGCGGCGGTTGGCAAATTCGACCGCTTCCGCCCAGGCCGCCGCGAGGTCCGCCCTGGTGATCACGGTGATATTCGAAGGCGCCTGTCGTCGCATCGCCGAGAGGATCAAACTGTCCAGCCGGTCGGCGAGTTCCGCCGGCAATCCGCTCCGCCCCATGGCCAGCGGCTGAACTGCCAGCCTGGCCGCACCTCTCATCGGCTTCAGCACTTCAGAAGCGAGATGATCGACGGCTCGCGGATCCGTTTCACACCGCGCCGCGAAAGACGGGAGGACGCATATCAGGATGAACGCCGCCATCGCGGCGGCGCGACCAATTGCGACCATGTGGCTATCGCCACATCCGCGTGACACGCAAGCCATCGGGATCGATCTGGAACTTCATGTTCGCCGATGCGGAACCACCGACGTAGCTGTTCTTCCAGGTATAGGCCAGATAGACATCGATCGTGTCCCCATCCACCCCAATCACATTCAGCTCGCCGATCACATCCATGCGTTCGGCGCTATAATCCGTTCCATGGCCACCGCTGCTGCTGTCCCAAACACTGCCGCTTACGCGGTAATAGGCCCGGATTGCCTGCGTGACGGCGGAACGGTGCTCATCGACAAAGACCCGAGCCGCGTCCAGCCCGCCATTGAAAACCGGGACACCCGCAAGCTGGATGGCGGGCACGACTCCTGCCGCTCGGTACCCGTTCGCGGGCACCGGATTCCGGTCCGCTTGCCCTGTTTCAGTGCCGGACGCCTGCGTGACAAGAACTAAACCGCGATCGCCGACCAACGAGGATTGTTGAACCCGCCGGTACTCGCGCCGCGCGGCGTAGGTCAGTTCATCGTCCAGGAACGCCTCAACCTCCGCGAGACTGATTTCTCCGTCGCCATTGCCCCAACGGCCCCGATCCGCTTCGCCATACAGAGCGCGGACCAGGAGACTGGTGAACATACCGAGGCCGGCGGCGTGATCCCAACTCGCGATCTGGTCCCCTTGGGCAGCGGAAAGAATGGTCATCCCGGCGGCCGCGGTCGGTTGCCGGCTCTTGACAAAAACCGGCGAGGCGGAGCGCACCAGAGGCCCACTTTCACTTTGCCCCGAGAAGCAGGCTTCCAGGATTACGGTCACCGACCGAGCGCCCAACTTATTGAGATTCTTATACAAAAGCTCCAAGGGATAACCGTTGATTTCCGCGGTATCAGGATCCGCGTCCACCGGCAGCAAATACGAACGTCCGTCCCGCAAACCCGGCACCCCATGACCGGAATAGTAGATGTAGATTTTTGACCGCCCGGGTCTTATCCAACTCCACAGTTTTCCTTCGTGGGTATTCGCGTTGCCGAAAACCGACGTCAACTCCGCCTGGCCCGCATCGTCGATGGCGATGATGTTCCCGGGCCGTACACCAAAAATATCGCGCATGATCGCTTGAGCGGCTTGGCCGTCATTACGGGCATAGTCGACCGGCGGAATCCCTTGCCGGTAGCCGGAATTCGCTATAACCACCGCGATGGCGTCGGGATCGGCCTGACGCATCGGGGTCGCGGGCGCGACGAATGATTGAGGCTCGGTTCTCCTGGCATCCTTGTTGAAATAAACCTTCGGAACCGGGTTCGCCGGGGGCTGAGATTTCGGTTTTTGTTCAGTCGCGCCCCAGGCATTGCTTTTTTGCCAGGTATCGTCGGTTTCATCACGAATAGCTTCCGCTACGTTCGGAAACCCCATAGCCGAAACCAGAAATCCAATGGCCAACCATCGCCGCATGGAACCATTCCGCATGCCATTTCCTATGGAGGGTCGACGCCCACCGCGGATGTAGTTTCAGCGAATTATCATCGTATGTAAATACGAAAATTCCCCGGATATATTGATGCCAATGCCAAAATTTATTTGCGGCACATGTGATAAATGTTAGAGCATCTTTTTACTTTTACGTTAAGCAAAATATAATAAGGAAAATAAATAAAATAAGCTCGTCAAATAATTTTTATTGTATTCTATAAATATGCCTGTGTCGTATTGATGGCCCGGTAGCTTGTTGACCGCAACCGTGCCGTCAATGATGCATGGCTATCGACTGGGCGAGAATGCACAGTATCTCAAACATGATCGTCGCCCCGGCCATGGCGGTCAGCCCGGAGGGATCGAAAGGGGGCGCGACCTCCACCACATCGGCTCCAATTAGATTCATGCCGGACAGCCCCCGCACCAGCAACTGCCCTTCCAAAGAGGTAAAGCCCCCGATTTCCGGTGTACCGGTTCCTGGCGCGAAGGCCGGATCCAAGGCATCGATGTCGAAGGACAGATAGGTCGGTCCGCCGCCGCACACCCGTCTCGCCTCGGCGAGCACCGCGTCGATGCCCATGGCGTGCGCTTCATGCATCTGAATGACGCGCATGCCGCTCCTGTAGCTGAAGGACCATTGCTCCAAATCGTTGAGGCTGCCGCGGATACCGATCTGAATTGTGCGCTTGGGGTCGAGCACACCCTCCTCGACCGCCCGGGAGAACGGCGCGCCGTGATGAAAGCGCGAGCCGAGATGACCGTCGCCGGTATCGCAATGGGCATCGATATGCACCATTCCGACCGGACGGTCCCGACCCAGCACCCGCAGGATCGGCAACGAGATCGAATGGTCACCGCCCACCGCCAGCGGCACCACGCCCGCCGCTTTCAGCGGCTCGAACGCCTTCTGGATCTCATCATGGGCGTTCTCCAGGTGGTATGGCTTCTCGACATAGGCATCGCCGATATCGGCGACGGTGCAGAGCTGATATGGCTGCACCTTGGTCGCCTGGTTGGTCAAACGCATCAGTGAGGACTGGTTGCGAACCTCGCGCGGACCATGCCTAGAGCCGGGACGATTGGTGACGCCGCCGTCGTACGGAACCCCGATCATTCCGATATCGAGGCCGCTCAGATCCTCGGTATAGGGCGCGCGCATGAAGGTCGGCACACCGGTATAACGCGGGCGGCTCATCTGCTCGAGCACTTTGGGGTCCATGGCCATGACGGGCTCCATTGTCGCAACGCGGAGATCGGTTTCGTTGCTATACTGGCAACTTCATCGCCTCGTCACAACGCGGAGTTGGCCATGGCCGACTATCCGAAAACCACCGAAATCGCCGTCACCGGGTGGCAACCGGGGACTCTCGGCCAGGTGGTCGCGCTCCATGGCCGCTACTATGCCCGGGAGTGGGGGTTCGGCCCCTATTTCGAGGCCAAGGTTGCAGCCGGCATGGCCGAGTTCATTCCCCGGCTGGACCCGTCCCGCGACATGTTCCTTGCCGCCAGACGGGGAGCGCACCTGCTGGCTTCGATCACCATCGACGGCTCCGAGACCGAGGCGGACGAAGCGCATCTGCGGTGGTTCATCACCTCGGATGCGGCGCGCGGCACGGGCATCGGTCGCAAGCTCATGAGCGAGGCAATGTCGTTTTGTGATCGTGTCGGCTTCGGCCTCGTCTATCTCGATACCTTCAAGGGCCTGGACGCCGCCCGCCACCTCTATGAGGCGCACGGGTTCGTGCTGACATCCGAGCATCCCGACACCACCTGGGGCGTCGAAGTCACCGAGCAGAGATTCGAACGCCGCCGCTAGCTTCCGAACAGTCCCATTCGAGACGGGCGCAAGGGCGCCCTCCTCAGGGTGAGACCTACAATCTACGTCACTCACCCTGAGGAGACGCCTGAAAGGCGTCGTCTCGAAGGGTTCTGTTTAACGTTGAGCTGTGGCCAACAGCATCAAACCTCCAGATTCTCCTCCGACAGCGGCTTGCGCTCGGTCATGTTGAAGCGGCCGTCATAGATCGGACGCCCGCCGGTGGTCGGTCCCTGATATTGGACGAAGAACATCAGCCCGCCGGTCTCGGTTGAGAGATCCTCCTCGTAATGCGGGTCGGCGTGATAGACCACGGTGCCGGGTCCGA
Organism: Alphaproteobacteria bacterium; assembly: GCA_038116915.1. Classification (GTDB taxonomy): domain Bacteria; phylum Pseudomonadota; class Alphaproteobacteria; order Thalassobaculales; family Thalassobaculaceae; genus JADHLJ01. Next base: position 18,446 of record JAYOEU010000023.1, on the reverse strand, counting down.
TCTTGCGTTCGCCGATGGTAAACTCGCCCTCCAGCACATACCAGACCTGGGCAAAATCGTGCCGGTGACGGGGGTGGTAGGCACCCGCCTCATACCGCACGAAACCGGAGTTCGGCCGGGTCGGCGCGTCCGGCGCGGGGTGGAATACCATCTTCGAGTGCTGGCCCGGGAAGCGCAGGGTCTCCCAATCCATCTCGTCGACATGGATATAGACCGGTCCGTGATCCTTGGGCTTTCCGTCAGGCATCGTGAGTTCCTCCATTTGCTTCCTTGACCGCGGCGGGGTTCTTCCGGCTTATCATAACAACCATGGACCGGTTCAACACTGGCCGGCGCTGATCAAAGTGTTTCCGTCACTCTGGCGAAGGCCAGGGTTTGTGGCGACCATGTTTTCAACATCAAAAATCTGTAACGAATTCAAACCGTAATTTTCGATAACCTATGACGGCAAGAGCCCTGGCCTTCGCCAGGGCGACGAAATTCAAGACGCTTGAGGGATGATTTCACTAGGAGTCGCCACGCTTCGAGCGTTTTAGTCCGCCAGAAAAGCGGACAGGGCGGCGAGCGTGTCGGCCGGGTTCTCCTCGGCGAGGAAATGACCGCTATCGATCGGGCCGCCGGAAACCTTGGCGTCGCACCAGTCTTGCCAGACCTCCAGACTCCGGGATTTCTCCCGGTTCGGCCGCTCTCCCCAAAGCGCCAACATCGGCGCCGCGATCTTCCGTCCCGCCGTCCGGTCGGCCCGGTCGATCTCCCAGTCGACGGTGGCGCCGGCGCGATAGTCGGCGCAACAAGCGGCGATCACCGAGGGTGTGCGGAAACACCTCAGATACTCCGCCATGGCCGCCTCGGTGAAGCAGTCCTTGACCCGGGTCCAGCTGGCGAGGGTATGGCGAAGGTAGTCGTCCGGATCGTGGCCGATCATCCGCTCCGGCAGACCGTTCCCTTGGGCCAGGAACGGCCAGTGATAGGCGCCGATGGCTTCACGGGCATTCAGGCGCTCCCAGGTCTCCGAAGTCGGAATCATATCCAGCACGGCGAGCTTGGAGACCCGGCCCGGATGATCCAGCGCAAAACGATAGGCAACGCGCCCGCCCCGGTCGTGCCCGACGACATGCGCGCGTTCAATGGCGAGAGCCTCCAGCACAGCGGCGACATCCGCGGCCATCGCGCGCTTGGAATAAAGCCTATTCTCCTGGTCCGGAACCGGGCCGGTACTGTCGCCGTAGCCGCGCAGGTCGGGGATGATCACCCGGTAATTTTCCGCCAGCGCCGGCGCGATCTTGTGCCAGCACACTCCGCTTTGCGGATATCCGTGCAGCAGCACCACGGGCGCTCCGCCACCGCCGAGACGGACATGGATTCTGGCCTCGCCGGTATCGATCCCACGTGTCTCAAAGCCTTCGAACATGCGCGCTCCCTGCCGCCTGTGGACGTCGCTCCGGCCCCATCTTACTCTGCCGTCACCAAGGAGAAAGACATATGAGCAAAGCCTATTTCCCCGCCGCGACATCCGCATGGGAAACCGTTTCCGCCGAGGCCGCCGGTTTCGATGCCGCCGGGCTCGGGGCCGCGGTCGACTATGCCCTTGCCAACGAATCCTCAATGGACCGGGACGTGCTGAGAGCCTTGACGGAAAAGCGCGCCTTCGCCGAGCCGCCGCCCTGGGGAGACATCATCGGCCCGACCCGGCCGCGCGCGGATCCGCACGGCCTGATCCTGAGAGGCGGGCGCATCGCCGCGCAATGGGGACCGGTCGAGCGCTGCGACATCACCTTCTCGGTCGCCAAAAGCCTGCTCTCGATCTGTGCCGGCCTACTGCATGACGACGGACTGATCCCGGATCTTGACGCGCCAGTGCGCGATCTGGTCGATGACGGCGGCTTCGAGCCGCCCCACAACCACCGGATCACCTGGCGCCATCTGCTGCAGCAGACCAGCGAGTGGGAAGGCGAGCTTTGGGGCAAACCCGACGTCATCGACCGCAACCGCGACCTCGCGAAGGATCCGGCGGAGAACCTTGCCAAGGGAGAGAAACGGGAGCTGAGCGCTCCTGGATCGTTCTGGGAATACAACGACGTGCGGGTGAACCGGCTGTCGCTCGCGCTGCTCAGGGTGGCCCGCCGCCCTCTGCCGGACTTGCTTCGCGAGCGGATCATGGAGCCGATCGGCGCCACGCCGGACTGGGAATGGCACGGCTATGACAATTCCTGGGTCGAGATCGACGGCAAGCAGATGCAGTCGGTCTCCGGCGGCTCGCACTGGGGCGGCGGGGTTTTCATCAGTTCTCTCGACCAGGCCCGGATCGGCCTGCTGATGCAGCGCGGCGGTGTCTGGAACGGCAAGCGCCTGCTGTCCGAGACTTACATGCGCCAAGCGGTGGCCCCGTGCCCGGTCTACCGGGACTACGGATTGATGTGGTGGCTGAACCGGTCCGGCCAGCGCCTGCCAAGCGCCGGAACCGAGGGCTTCTGTGCCGTCGGCTTCGGCTCCAACATCATCTGGATCGAACCCAAGCTCGATCTGGTCGCCGTCGTTCGCTGGATCGAACGCGAGACCTTCGACGGCTTCTGCAAGAAGGTCATGGCGGCGTTGCGGTAAATCCGCTTCAGGGTTCACACGGGACCCTTCGAGACGGCGCTTCGCGCCTCCTCAGGGTGAGCCTGGCTGGAAAGGCGCTTCCACTCACCCTGAGGAGCGAGTTTACGAGCGTCTCGAAGGGACTTGTCGTCTTAACGCTCCCCTAAACCGCAGCCTTGGGCTGGGTCCCGCCCTTGATCTGCGTGCGCTGCATCAGGCGGCGGGCGCCGGCGTCGAAGGGCTCGCGGCGGTGCATGGTCGACCGGTTGTTCCACATCAGAAGATCGCCGACACGCCAGCGGTGGGAATAGGTGTATTGCGGCAGGGTCGCGAACTCCCAGAGCGCGTCGAGCAGATCCTCCGATTCCTGCCGCTCCAACCCCATGATGTACGCGTTGCGGCGACGGCCGAGATAGAGCACCGGCTGTCCGGTGTTGGGATGCGCGCAGATGATCGGGTGAGGCTGGCCCTCGCAGGTCATCGGATCATTATCCTCGCGCACACCCTGGCGCAGAAACCCTCCGGAATTATACGTCCCGTCATGCTTGATCGACAGCCCGTTGACTTGGCGCCGAAGCGAATCCGGCAATTCGTCGTGAGCCGCCGCCATGCTGCACAACGAGGTATCGCCCCCTTCGGGCGGCACCTCAAGCGCGTAAAGCATCGAGATGTCAGGCGGGTTTTCGAGATAGGACATGTCGGTGTGCCAGACCGCCTCGCCGTTGCCGAGGCTGCCGATCGCCTTACCGTCCTCACCCTTGATGTTGGAGACGATATAGATCTCGGGATAGCCCGGGACCGCAGTCTTGCCGTTTTCCATGATCGGCGCATGATCCAGATCGCCAAACCGGCGGCTGAACGCCACCAGGTCATCCGGCGACAGTTTCTGATCCCTGAACAGCAGCCCGTGATGGGCATCGAAGGCCCTTGCCACCTCGGCGAAGGCGGCATCGTCGATGGCGGAGAGATCGACGCCGCGAACCTCGGCGCCCACATTGGCGGAAAGCGGCTTCAGCTCAAGGCCTGACATTTCCGGTAACTCCCTCGATCGCTAAGCGGTTTCCACAATTGTGGCCTTTCTCACCAAGCGACACAATCCCGGAGCATCTGCCCTGGACGGCGGTCTCTTTCAACCCCAGATACCGGACAAGCAGAAGGCTTGAAACCAATTCGTCCAAGATCTGGCCCGCTTTTTGCGACGAAGACAGTCGACGGGGAACACCGGTTCCCCAATGCGGAAAAGGAAGAATCCGATGCGTTTTCTGAAACTGTTCGTTCGGCGCCTCGTGCTGGCATACCGGCCGGAAAAGCACTACATGCGTGGGCCGCGCTCGGTCGCATGATCGGCTGCGTCTTCAGCCAGATAAGGACGCCGCCGGAACCAGCGTTTCGGCGTCGCGCAATACACCTGATCAAGCCGTGACTCCAGCCAAGCGAAGCCGATCGCAAGCACGCCGCCGATGATCATTGTCACGCCATACCAATAGACCCGGTCCGGATCGGCCAGTTCACCGGCTTTGTCCATGCCGGTCAGGGTGAGGTACCCGATGACGAGGAAAAAGATCCCCATCAGGGTCCCGCCGATCCGCAGGACCGGATGATCGGTTCGCAGGATTTTCATTTGCCCGGGTCTCCAGCCAACAGATAGTCATAATCTGGTCACTTGCTTGACCAAGTCAACTCACGTCACATGCGGCAGGGAACCATGACCGGGTTCATCAGCGACATCGCCTTCACCGAAGCCGTCAAACAGCAGCAGGAACAGCGAGGCTCACGCGAGGCCATTCGGCGCATCGCCGAGAGCGATCGCTGGACCAACAGGATAACGCCCGATCTCGCGGCGTTCCTGGCGGCGCGGGATTCGATCTATCTCGCGACCAGCAATGCCGACGGCCAGCCCTATATCCAGCATCGCGGCGGCCCCGCGGGATTTCTCAAGGTTTTGGATGAACGGCGGTTCGGCTTCGCCGATTTCAAGGGCAACAAGCAATACATCTCACTCGGCAATCTGACCGAGAACAACAAGGTCTTCGTCTTCGCGATGGACTATCCCAACCAGCAACGCATCAAGCTCTGGGGCACGGCCGAGGTGATCGAGGACGATCCGGCGTTGTTGAACGAGCTGGCTGTCCCGAATTATCAGGCGAAGGCGGAACGGTGCATCGTGATTACCGTCGAGGCCTGGGACATCAATTGCCGCCAGCACATCATGCCGCGCTTCACTCCGAACCAGATCGAAGCCGCCGCCGCCCCCTTGCGGGAACGGATCGCCAATCTGGAGGCGCGCCTTCGACTGGCCGGGATCGATCCCTGAAGAGGCCGCTCGGCCGGTAATCCTCTAAACCGTCGCCCTGGCGAACGGGAGGGCGACGGAGGAAATAGGTGAAATTTTATTTACAAGCCGTATCCCCGACGAAGGTCGGGGCCGACGCCTGAAGCGCGGGATAGCGCGGGATAGCGGAACACATTCAGCGATCTTTGATCGTGATCAGCCATCCGTCACGATGAAAACACTCAGGCGTCGGCCCCGGCCTGCGCCGGGGAGTCTAGTAATGATTCGATAACAACCCGCGCCGGACGCCCGCCCGGGCCAACCCGCTCAGGTATTCTCCCGGATCCAGTCGCCGACCCAGGCACTGATCTCGGCCGAATGCTCGTCCATCATGAACATGTGGGTCGCGCCGGGGAAGCCGACATCCGGCAGTTCAACCAGTTCCGACGTCCCACCGTTCGCCTTGATCTTCTCGCTGAACGCTGCGGTCTGGGCCTTGGCCGTGGTCCAGCGTTCGGAATCGGTGATGAAGTCGCCGAGCAGCAGCAGCCAAGGCTTGCCGCCGACGGTTTGCCGCGTGATCAATTCGTCCTCCGGCCAGCCGGACCCCTCGGCGCTGATGAAACCCTTGATCACGTCGGCGTTCCGGACGGCGGCGTTGCTGCCGATATAGCCGCCTTGGCTGTGACACAGCAGGACGCAGGGACCGATCCTTTGCAGCGCCGCACCGACACCGGCTATCTGCGGCTCCGAGGTCGAGGTCCAGCGCGGCACGAACTGGCGTTGAAAGTTCTCCAGCGCGGAGAGCGGAAAGCGCTGGCCCGGAAACGGCTTGCGGGCCGCGAAATCCTCCTTGCGACCGAAACGGAAGAGGTCCCAGGCCTGATCCTGGGTCCGGGTGATCGGCGCGCCCTGCCAGATTCCGTCGATGGCGCAGAAGCCGGACCGGCCACGCTCCACATTGTCGATCACGTAGACGGCAAAACCCTGGCGCAGGAAATCATGCAGCCAACCGGGCCGACCGTCCGGCGTCGTCTCCCAACAGGCGCCGGTCAGCCCGCCGCCATGCAGCAGTACGACCGGCACCTCGTGCCGCCGGTCGGCGGGAATGTAGTATTGGACATAGACCTGCTCGATCAGAAATTCGCCGTTCGGATCATGCTCGTAGGGCATGGTGGCGCTGAACCAGAGGGTCTCGGTCGGTTGCCCCGATACCTCCACCGTCCGGCCTCCGACATGAAAACTTCCGAAATCCTTGAGCGCGTACATCAGCCATCCAATCCACGAAACACAGCGTGAGACGAGCCGCATCGTCCTCGTAATGGCTCAACCGATCAAGGACCTTGGCGCTTGACCCGGGGTAGCGCTCCCAACACACTCGCGGCAAATCACCGATCGGCCACAAGGGGATAACGCCATGCGCATCGCGCGGATTGAAGTCGACGGCGCGCCGGTTCACGGCATTGTCGAGGGCGACACCATTCATCTGGTTGAGGGCGACCTGTTCGCGCTCGGCCCGCGCACCGGCAGGACCGTCGCGGTGAAGGACGCGAAATTCCTGATCCCGTTGGAGCCGAAGACCTTCTACGCGGCGGGCCTCAACTACGCCGAGCACGTGATCGAGGTCGCCAAAGCCAATAACCGCGAGCCGAACATCCCCAAGGAAGCTCATATCGGCTACCGCGCCAACAACGCGTTGATCGGCCATAACGCGGCGATCGTAAAGCCGAAGGACGCGTCCGAGGAGTTTCAGTACGAGGCGGAACTGGTGGCGATCATCGGCAAACAGGTGAAACATATCAGCGAGGCGGACGCGCTCGATTGCGTCTTCGGCTACACCATCGGCAACGATGTGAGCGAGCGGGTCTGGCAGCGCGCCGACCGCACCCTCTGGCGGGCCAAGAACACCGATACCTTCGCGCCCATGGGCCCGTGGATCGAAACCGATGTCGATCTCGAGAGCCTCGAGACCACGGTCCGGCTCAACGGCCGCGAGGTGATCCGGTTTCCCACCAACAACATGATCTTCGGTGTCGCCCACTACATCTCCGAGATGTCGAAATACTTCACGCTCTATCCCGGCGACATGGTCTGGATGGGGACCGAGGGGCATGCCGAGAATATGAAGCCCGGCGATGTCTGCGAGATCGAGATCAGCGGGATCGGTATCCTCCGCAACCCGATCGTCGCCGAGACCTGACGGCGCGGACGGGAACAGCCCCATGAAATTCGGCATGTTCGGCGGCATCAGCGCCTCCGGCGGTGACGTCACCGGATACCAGAACAGCTATGAGGCCTATATCGCCGCCGTGATCGAGGCGGAGGCGCTCGGCTATCACGGCAATTTCGTGGTCGAGCATCACTTCACCGGCATGGGCCAGGTATCGGCCTCGCTCAATCTCCTGACCTTTCTCGCGGCGCGTACCAACAGGATCCGGCTCGGAACCGCCGTCGTCGTGTTGCCGTGGCACAATCCGGTCCTGATCGCCGAGCAGGCCGCGACGCTCGACCTTCTGTCCGGCGGGCGGTTCGATTTCGGCGTCGGAAAGGGCTACCGCTTCTCGGAATTCGAGGGGTTTCGCATTCCAATCGAGGAGTCGACCGAACGGTTCGAGGAAGCGATGACCGTGATCCGGACCGCCTGGACCACCGAGGGCCGGTTCTCGCATCACGGCAAGCGCTGGAGCTACGACAATATCGTGGTTGAGCCGGCAACGGTTCAGCAACCGCATCCGCCGTTCTGGATGGCGGCGGGACGGCCGGACTCCCTGCGTGCCGCCGCCCTTGGCGGCTACAATCTGCTGCTCGACCAGTTTCAGACATTCGAGGTGGCGTTGCAGCGGCTTGCCGTCTACCGGGAGGCGTTGACCGAGGCCGGACGCACGTGGGATCCGACGGGCGCCGCGGTCGCCCGCGCGCTCTTCATCACCAATACACCGCAGGAGCGCGAGGCCGCCGTCGCAGCGCGGATCCGTCACCTCGGCTTCATGAACTCCCATGGCCAATCCGCCGACGGCAAGCAGCGTTCCAGCATGGTCTCCGACGACGATCTGGTGAAGGCGACCGAGGAAGGCGTGCTTATCGGAACGCCGGAGGAAATCGTCGACAGGCTGCGCGGACTCGAGGCGGGCGGCGTCGGCTACGTATTGCTTTCGCCCCAAACCAAGGGCGCAATGCGGGTCTTCGCGGACAAGATCATGCCGGCCTTTTCGTCGTAAATTTCGAATGGCACGGCAGGAATTTCATTGCTGGACGCACGCGCGTTTTCGATGAACAGTATTCGGGTATTGCTCCGGGAGCGCGACTTGGATCAGGAAAACGACGATATCCGGGAAAGGCTTCGGAGACTTGCGGGTCCGGTGCTGAAGCTGATGATCTTCCTGACCGTGGTTTTCGTGTTCCTGGGCCTGCAAATGTCGGCGCCCTATACGAGGGCCAGTCCGGAATGCTCTGTCTGGTGCGTCCTCGACACTAAAATCAAGGCCTTCCTCGGCCTTGAAGGCGAACCGTCTTCCAAATAGCGCCGGTTTACCGGAACAATCCGAGCACGCTGCTTCTGGAATTGTTGGCGATGCTGAAGGTCTGGATCGACAACTGCGATTGTACGCTCTGCGCCGTCAGACGCGCCGATTCTCGACCGAGATCGGCATCGACGATATTCCCGAGCCCTTCCTCGGTGGCATCGGCGATCGCCTGAAGCGACTGGTTCTGTTGGCTGATCCGCCGCTGATCGGCACCGATCGAACCGAGCGCGTCATTGAGCGCGGTCTCGAAATCGGCGAATTCGTTCTGCAGGATCGTGGTCGGGTCGCCGCCAAGTGCTCCCTGAAGCGCGGTCACCGCGTCACCGACCGCGCCCTGGGCGGAAACCGTGACCGTCCCGCCGTCGACGGACGCGAGCGTGTTGACATCCGTCGCGCCCGATTGCAGCAGGTTGGTGCCGTTGAAGCTGCTGTTCGAGACCAGGTCCTGGGCCTGGTTCAACAGGTTCGAAAGATCGTTCTGAAGGATGCTCGACTGTTCGGCGGTGTTTCCGGGATTGGACAATTCGATCAGCTTGACGCGGATATCCGAGGACAGGTTCGAGAGAGCGGTTGCGCCGGCATTGGCAACCGAAGCGGTGCCCGAGGTCGCTTTCAGGCCCTGGGATACCGACGAGATGGCCCCCAACTCGCCCCTGAGGCCCTGGCCGATCGCGAAATTCGACGCATTCGAGAGCGCCCCGAAAACCTTCAGGCCCGTCGAAACCCTGTTTTGCGTCGTCGCGTTGCTGTTGTTGATCGAGTTGATCGAACGCAGCGACGCGAAAACCGAGGAACTGGTGTTGATCGAGTTGATGGCCATGACCTACCCGTCCAATCCGTTTCACCACGCGGCCCGAGAGCCGTTGACCCGAACCTCCTGACCCATAGCTGACAATATGGCGAAAACGGCGACAAATTGCACGTCATCAAATCGTGAAAACCGGAAGGCGCGGCGAGACAAGCGCGGAATCGCACACGCTCGCCGCGCCCGCGAACCGGAACCCGGCGGATCACGAGGCCGCTGATTGCGCGGCACGGCCGCGTCGGCGTTGACCGGTCAGAACGCGGATTCCATGGTTGTTCCGCAACATCAGGCGGAGCGGACCATGAAATTCGCGCTACATTTCGGAAACATCGCCTACCCCAATCCCGAGGACGCCAAGCGGCTGGTCGCGGCGGGTGAGGCCGCCGGCTTCGAGTCCGTGATCGCCGTAGAACATGTGGTGATCCCGACCAATTACGGCACCCGCTATCCCTACGATGCGTCCGGACGCCTTCCGGGCGGCATCGACATGGCCTGGCCCGACCCGCTGGCCTGGCTGACCTATGTCGGCGCGCTGACCACCAGGATGCGCCTGATCACCGGGGTTCTGGTATTGCCGCAACGCAATCCCCTGGTTCTCGCCAAGCAGCTCGCGACCATCGATCACCTGACCGGGGGACGGCTCGACCTCGGCATCGGCGTCGGCTGGCTGCGCGAGGAGTTCGATGCGCTGGGGGTGCCGTTCGAGCGCCGGGGCGCCCGGGTGGATGAGTATATCCAGGCGATGCGGGCGCTCTGGGACGGCGACGATGCGAGTTTCGAGGGTGAGTTCACGTCGTTTACCGGCATGAGCTGCAATCCGAAGCCGGCCAATGGCAGGGTCCCGATCATCGTCGGCGGTCATTCGAAAGCGGCGATCCGCCGCGCCGGGCGTCTGGGGGACGGCTTCTTTCCCGCGACCGGGGCCGTCGTCGATGTTGCCGGCGTGATCGAGGCGATGCGGCACGAAGCGCGGGATGCCGGGCGGGATCCCGCGCGCATCCAGGTCATGACCGGCTGTCCCGACGCGCTTCCGGGATCCGGCAAGGATCCGCTGGCCGCGATCGCCGAGCGGGCGGCGGCGGGGGTTCACCGGGTCGCGATACCGGTCGCCGCCTTCAAGGACGATCTGGAAGGCGGGCTGGCCGCGTTCGGCGAGAACGTGATCAGACAGACCAGCGGCTAGTCATCGGGCCCATCCGCGTCGCCAAGGCCAAGGGCCTCGACGACGGCGCGGGCCCGGCCGTCAAGCCCGGACCAGGGCCCCTGGCCGGCGAGCCGACCCTCTTCCAGCACGATGACATGGTCCGCGGCCCGGGCCAGCGCCGGACGATGACTGACCGTCACCACCCGGGTTCCAGCCGCGAGGCGATGCAGCGAGGCGATGATCATCGCCTCCCCCGCCGGATCGAGCGCCGAGGTGGGCTCATCCAGAACCAACAACGCCGGCTCCGCCAACAAGGCGCGCGCCAGGGCGATCCTCTGCCTCTCGCCACCCGAGAGCCTGGCGCCGCGTTCCCCCACAACGGTGTCCAACCCGTCCGACAGCCGTTCCACGAACCCGGCGCTCGCCACCCTCAGGCACTCCCAAAGTTCCGCCTCCGAGGCGTCTGGCTTGGCGAGCCGCAGATTGGCGGCGATGGTGTCGTTGAACAACACCGGGTCCTGGGCGACCAGGGCCGTGCGCCGGCGCCACGCCAGCCGCGCGCCATCGCCGACCCCGACCCCCGCAAGGGTGAGCCGTCCCTCATCCGGGGCGAGCAGGCCGGCCAGGACATGCGCCAAGGTCGATTTGCCGGCTCCGGACGCGCCCACGATCGCGATATGGCCGGCTGGCGGCAGAGTAACGCTGACATCGGCGAGAGCGGGACGGGACTGGGCCGCATAGGCAACCGTGACCGCTTCCAAGGCCAACACCCCGGTTTCCGGCAGCACTGCCTCCCCTTCAACCGGCTTCTCCTCGGCCCGGGACAGGGTTTCCAGCAAGGCGCAGGTCGTCGCATGCGCCGGCATCGCCGCCAGAACCTGGCGCCATCCTTCCTGAACCCGGGTCGCCAGGGGCAGCAGCCGTGCGAGGGCCACGATCAGGACCAAGGTCTCGTCGAGCGAGAGATGCAGAACCTCCAGCGATACCCATACGGCAATCGCGACAGCCGCGGCGCCGCCCGCCATGGTGACGACACGGGCGATCCCGCTCAGAACCTCCCGCCGCATCATCTGACGGCGCAGGGTGCGCACCCGGTCGCGGAAATGGCCGATCCTGCGGTCCTCGGCCGCGAAGACCTTGATCGCCGGCAACGAGGCCAAATCCTCGCCCACCGCGTTCAGGATCTGGCGGCCCGCCGGGCCAAGCCGGCGTCCGATGGCGTGGCTCATTCGGTCGATCGGTACCACCGCGGCCGCAAGCACCAGCACGCAGGTCACCACGAGGGCCGTCAGTTCCGGCGACAGTGAAAGAGCGACCGCCAGAACCACCGGCGCCTCAAGCGCCCAGCCGGCGATACGAAGCAGAAAATGCACGCCTTCGCCGGTCCGGATAACCTCGATCCCCAGGATATGGGTGACATCCGCGCCACGGTATCCCGCGACGAGACGCCAATCCGCCCGGATCAGCGCCGCATGGAGGCGCAGGCGCAGGTCATCGACAAAACCATGACGGAGACGCGAGGTCAGGATTCCGCGCGCCGCGATCGCGGCGGCGGCGATGGAAACCACCACGACATAGACCGCCAAGGCGCTTTCCAGATCCGCGAAGCCTCCCAGCAACGCCATGGCCGGAGGTAGTTGCTCCGTCGCGTCCCCGACCCCCAGGCTTTGGAGAATCGGCAGCAACATGAGAAGGCCCACGCCCTCGGCAACCGCGGCGAAGGCCGAGACAAGACCGACCCAAATCAACCGGGTGCCGCAGAACGCAATCGTGTCCGCGAGCAACTCGCGGAACCGGCCCGGCGGCGCCATGGTCTGTTCACTGGGGAGTTCCGGCATTTCCAATTCCAATGACCCGCGCTGGCGGTTCCGGCACCAGTGTCCGGCTCCAGCCGCGATTTGCAAGCGGCACTTGGCCGGACGCGCCGTCGGGCTCGGTTCACCCGCCGCATGCTGGTATCATGCCACCGAGACCTGCTTGACCGTCCCTGTCGAAAGCCCAAAGAGATGCCCGAACAGCACCGCGCCTTCACGATCGCCGAGGCCCTGGGCGAGCCCGCTCCGCAGATCACCATCCTTGATATCGGCGCCATGCCGACCGGCGAGGAGCGATATCATTCCCTGGTGAAACAGGGCTGCGCGACGGTGTTCAGCATCGAGCCGAGCGAGGAGGCCCTGGCGGAAGCCGAGGTCGCGGCGGAGGACAGAGCCCGCTTCATTCCGCATTTCCTAGGCGATGGAGACCCGGCGACCTTCTATCACGCCCGCTTTCCCGGCTGTTCCTCCCTGCTTGAGCCGAATGCCGAGATGATCAACCTGTTTCAGACCATCGGCGCCGAGCCGGAGACCGGAAACTTCGCGGTTACCGGGAGTGAATCCGTCCAAACCGTTCGGCTTGACGATCTGACGACGCTGCCCCCCATCGACTTCATCAGCATCGACACCCAGGGCTCGGAACTTGATATCCTGAAGAATGGGCATGGCGTTCTCGCCAATGTACTGGTGCTCGAATCCGAGGTCGAGTTCGTGCCGCTTTACAAGGACCAGCCGCTGTTCGGTCACCTGCAGGTCGCCCTTTCGGAACGCGGGTTCGTGATGCACAAGCTGATCGACATCGTCGGCCGGGCCTTCAGGCCGTTCCGAGGGACCGACATCTTCAAGCCGATCAGCCAGATGCTTTGGGCCGATGCGATTTTCGTGCGGAATTTCACCGCGCTGGACCGGTTCTCCGACCTCGACCTGATTAAGGCGGCGACGATCCTGAACGATGTGTACCTCTCCTACGACCTCGCGCTGTTCTTCCTGATGCGCCATGACGAGAGGCGCGGCACCAACCACGCGGCCGGTTATTTGCGCAAATACATCGAGGTGAAACCCACCCACATCTACTATGGGAATTTCAAGGGAGTGGCCTGAGAGCGCGAACGGTGGCCGCTCGCCCGTCCTTGCCGTTCCAAGGCCGCACGCTACCGCGACCCGGCCTCCAGCCGGAAGAGCCCCTCCCCGATCTCCGTTGCAAGCGGCTGAAAACCCGATCCAGCCGCCCGCGCCAATGCGTCGAGCCTATTGGTCAGCGACGCCGCCGACATGTCGGATTTTCCCCATACATAGTCCGTGCCACGCCCGCTCCCGATGCGCGCCTCATACTGCTCCCTGGTCGCGACGAAAGGCCGCCCCGGCAAAAGGTCCCAACGGAAATCCGGGTGGGCCTTCCGGCTTTCGCCAAGGAACTCCTTGATCACCTCAGCGACCCGCTGGTAGGCGAATGCCCCTTCCAGGGCGGTCACATGCTCTTCCAGCGCCTTGAACCTTCCCTGGCGGTCCGCGTCATGCCGGTTCCGTGGACCGTTCAGGATCTCCGCCGTGAGAGCTGCGGCATCCGCCGCTCCCACCGCGCGCCGGTTGGCGTGATTGGACAGCAGGTCGGCGGATATCAGGTCCGTATGATTCTCCGGCAGGAGGGTCAGACACGGGACGCCCAGGACCTCCGCCTCCAGTCCCGTCGTGCATCCCGTGTGGATCATCAGCCGGCTTCCGAGCAGCCACGGAATATGGCTTCCCTCCCGGCTGACGAGGATGTTGTCCTGTTTCGCATAGGCCTTGCGCCACGGCTCATCCCGTTCCGCCGGATGGGGTCGGATGACAAACTTGATCTTAGGGAACCGGGCGGACAGAGCTTCCAGAACCCGGCGGATCAACGTAATATTGGCCTCCTCGGTTCTGAGGCGGCGCTGATAATAGGCGTCATCATCCGGGTTCGCGGCATCCAACCAGCCAACACGGTACAGGATCGCCTTGAAGGTTTCCGTGCCGCCCCATTGGCTATTGATGGCACCGAAGTTGGTATCGACCATGACATAGTCGCCGTGGCCGGCCTGGAGCCTGTTTGCATCGTCGCGGAAAGCATCGCTGAAGGGCGCGCGAAGAAGATCCAGTCTCGCGTTTCCGACGATGCGAATGCGGCCTTCCGCCCCGGCGACACGCTCGGCGATCGCCTTTGCATGGTTCGGCCCCTGGGCGAACAGGATATGGCATTCCTTCCCTATGGAAGAATCGATGGTTCGGACCAGGACGCTTGGGTGCGCGAGACCGAGCGCCTCCTCGTCGGTCGCCATGCCGACATGACCATGCGACGGGAGTTGTTTCATCAGATAGGCCGAAATGGCGTTCATGCCCTTGAGCAGGACCACGCCCGGAGGCATCGCTCCGAAATTCGAGATGATCATCGGTGAGCGGCCGACGACAACCGCGATCCCAGCCGGCAAGACCTCAAGCGCGATCAGCAGCTTGGATTCCAGCTCCCGGTGCGATTCCTCGACCGGCAGATACAGTGTCGGGGTGAGATCAGTCATCGGAGCCGGGACGCGGTGCCGAGGCACATAATGACGAATGGGCCGCGGCGTTCGCCATCACGTCCGCCGCTCGCCGACCAGTATGAAACCGCGCTGCCGCGTCATGACCGAATATCCATGCTGACAACCTTCTCGCCGACGGTGAATGCCGTCCTTACCATAGGCTCGCGGGAGCTACCATGTCGCAAGCCGCCAATGCGCAGTATCCCGCACCAGAGGCATGCCAGCAAATGGATTGTCGAGGCCCCGGCAATGGATTATGGCTCCAAGTGAGACCCTCCGAAGCTCAAAGTTAAAAAATGGAACGAAAAGAGCCACTTGAAGTCACCGAAGCGCGTCTCGAAACCCCGTTTCGAGCGAAGGAGATCGCTCCGTTCGTGGCCGCGAGCCGGACCATCCTCAGGATCAGCACCGGCGCATCGCCCATCGAGATCAGTTTTCACCGCTATGTCTGCCGCATGGGGAACGCGGTCTATTCGCCCCGGGCCCTGGGCCTGCTGAGTGAGGACCGAGGGACCGTCGTCAGTGCTCATCCTCTCGATGTCGGGCTGCCGGTCGACGGAAGGTCCTTCGGTTATCTGGAACGTGTCTTGGAGGGCCGGGTCCTCCGTTTGCATTATCCGCCGCCGAAACAAACCGTCCGAGGAGCCGCCATCTGTCTCTATTACTCGCGCGGCGCCGCCGTATTCCTGCGGGACATTCTGCTGGGCGCGTTCCGGGCGCGCCGCATGCTCGGCGCCGCGCTCCCGATCCTCGTCCCGTCGGACCTCAGCGACCGGGAGCGGTCATTCCTCGGGCTGATCGGCGTGACCGCCCCTAATCTGGTTACCGTGCCATCCGACGGGACGGTCACCGTTGAGTAGGCATTCATCCCCTCGCGCTCCTTCGCCCGGGATGTGAAGGTAAGGATCGGCGCGGAATGGCGGAACCTCCGCTTCATCATGGAGCCCGAGGACACCATCGCCTTCAACCGGATGATCCAGGAGCGCTTTGTTGGCGGGCCCAGGCGCCGGCTCTATATTTCCCGCGCGGACGCTCCCAAGCGCCGGATCCTGAACGAGGCCGAGATCATGACCCGGCTTGAGCCCTTCGGCTTCGAGCGCGTCGTCCTGTCGAACATGCCCGTCGAGCAGCTGGTCGCCGCCTTCGCCAATGCCGAGGTCATCCTCGCGCCGCACGGCTCCGGGCTGACCAACATCCTGTTCTCGCCGCCGGGCGCCCAGGTTATCGAGATCGATCACCCGCGCAGCGACTTCGTCGCGCACGGCCTGTCCCGGGCGCTTGGCCAGCGGTTCCAGGTCGTCGGCAGAATTCCGGACGAGAAGCGCGAACGCGCCTCGCAGATATCCCAGAGCCCGGACCCGGACGAAATCGTCCAGGCAGTCCGCCGCGCCCTTGAGGAACTAGAGCATTCTCATAATGAGTGTTGATACCCAGCGGCTTTGAAGTAGTTGGCGCATTCGCTTGGTGTGAATGTGTCGATGACCTGTCCGATCCGGCGGCAGAGGGTATCCACGGTGCGTGCCGGCTCGGCCCGCAGCGCGGTCTTAAGCTTGGCGAAGGCCATCTCGATCGGGTTCATGTCGGGCGAGTATTGTGGCAGCAGAAAGACCTGGGGGCCACGCTCTGCGATGGCGGCGGCAACACCGGCGACCTTGTGTGCCGGCAGGTTATCCATGACGACGGTATCGCCCGGGGTGAGCGTCGGCGCGAGCACCTCGCGGGTGTAGACGCGGAACGCGTCGCCGTCCATGGCGCGGTCAAGCACCCAAGGCGCGGTCAGGCCGTCGAGCCGCAGCGCGGCGACGAAGGTCATGGTTTTCCAGTGCCCGAAGGGGGCCGTGGCGAACAGACGCCGGCCGACCGGAGCGCGGCCATGAAGCCGGGTCATCTTGGTGTTCACCCCGCTCTCGTCGATGAACCCCAGGCGCTCGGGGTCAATCCAGCGCTGAGCCGCCTGCCATGCGCGCCGCCGGGCGGCGACGTCCGGACGGTCGTGCTCGCTGGCGCGGAGCGTTTTTTTTGAACGAGAAGCCGAGCCGGTCGACCGCCATCCAGATCCCGCCGTCGCTCAAGCGCACGCCATACTCGGCTTCCAGCCAGCCCTGAAGCCGCGCCAGGGTGAGGTCCGGATGCGCCTCGATATGCGCCGCCAGCGCCTTCTCCTGGTCCGCCGACAGCTTGCGTGGCCGGTGGCCACGGTTCGGGTTCGCACCGCTCTTGCCGGTCACCCGGCGACGGCCCAACGCCTCGTAGATGTAGGACGGGCTCACCCCAAACAGATCCGCGACCCGATACGCCCTCATGCCGCCATCGATTGCCGCCAAAACACGGCCACGCAAATCCTGCGAGTAAGCCTGCCCACGACGCCACGCCACAGCTCTCTCCCACAACATATCGACGTCTTGGAAGAGAATCACACATCATCCAGTTCGGGAATCCCAATTTCGATTCCACTTGACCTGCCCCCCGAAATCTCCCGCATTTGATATGAGAGTCCGTCATAGGGAGACGGACAATGAAGCGAAGCAGGTTTAGCGAGGAACAGATCATTGGGATTCTGCGTGAGCAAGAAGCAGGAGCGACGACTGCGGAGGTCTGCCGACGGCACGGCGTGAGCGAGCAGAGCTTTTATCGCTGGAAGTCGAAGTATGGCGGCATGGGGCCATCGGACGCACAGCGGCTGAGGAGTGTGGAGGACGAGAACCGTCGTCTGAAGAAGCTGCTGGCGGAGTCGATGCTCGATGTCGCAGCGTTGAAGGATCTACTGGCAAAAAACTGAGATCGCCCGGGGTACGGCGGGAGGCGGCGTTGCGTCTGATGACGGAACGCGGCTTCTCCCAGCGTCGTGCTTGCGGGCTTGTCGGCGTCGATCCGAAGACGGTTCGGCGCGAGCCGGTTGAGGACGCACCGGAGATCCGAGAACGTTTGAAGGAACTGGCGGGAGAACGCAGGCGCTTCGGTTACAGACGCCTCGGCATCTTGCTGGCCAGGAAGGGGATAACCATGAACCACAAACGTCTTTATCGATTGTACCGTGAGGAAGGCCTGGCGGTGCGTCGAAGACGGGGCCGCAAGCGGGCAACCGGATCACGCGCGCCAATGACCATCCCGCAAGGCCCGAACCAGCGCTGGAGCCTGGACTTCGTCGCCGATGCCCTGTCCTGGGGGCGACGCTTCAGGGTTCTCGCCGTGGTAGACGACTTCACCCGAGAATGCCTGACCTTGGTGGTCGATACCTCGATCGGTGGCGCCCGCGTGGTGCGCGAACTGGACAGCCTGATCGCCAGGCGCGGCCGGCCGGCGATGATCGTCTCGGACAATGGAACGGAGCTGACCTCGAGGGCCGTGCTGGAATGGTCCAACCGGACCGGCGTTGAATGGCATTACATAGCGCCCGGGAAACCGACCCAGAATGCCTTCGTGGAGTCGTTCAACGGCAAGTTCCGTGATGAATGCCTCAATGAGGAGGTCTTCGTGAGCCTCGCCGAGGCTCGGTCGGTGATCGAGCGCTGGAGGACCGATTACAATCACGTCCGACCACATTCCGCCCATAGCGGGTTGCCACCAAGCACCGTGTTCAATCGGTCCGTGGGCGACCGGCTGCGCAACATCCAACAGCTGCGCCGGACGCCCACTACCAACGAGGGCGCGGACACGCTATTGATTAACCAGGACTCTCAACTTCAGTGAGGGAGCTGCGGGGGGCAGGTCACACCGGATCACATCAGATCCGACAATGGTCCCGAGTTCGTCGCCATCGCCGTTCG
>JAYOEU010000022.1:0-35641 GCA_038116915.1 Alphaproteobacteria bacterium | reverse complement strand
AGCGGGTGGCGCCCCCTCGGGGGCGCCACTTCGCGTTTCAAGGACGAGTGACGGCAATCACTTCGTCCTTCGCTTCTAACCGACGGGGTATTTGTCGGAGGTTTTCGATATAATACAAATTATAGAAGCGACGACTTTTGATCAGGCAGAACATGAACGAAATTCAACGTCACATTGATCCAAGTGCCGCATTGTGCAAATCCGCAATCTCTGCGGGTGATTTGAATCGTGCCGGAATCTTGGCCCGCCAGATGGCGATTGTCGACCCAGCATCCATGGATGCTTTTAGTCTACTCGGCAATGTGGCAATCAGATGCGAACTGCTTCCAGAAGCAATTCGGTGGTTCGCGGTTTCGGCACATCTCGATCGTGATCGCGCCGCCGCTCCGCGTCTGAATCTTGCCATGGCGCTGGAAATGGGAGGAGACCTGAATCTCGCCCTTGTTCATTATCGGGCGGTTTTCTCACTTTATCCAAACAACGTCAAAATCAGAGACAAATTTTCGCGCGCCTTGTTCGCGGCCGAACAATATAGAGAATGCCTCTCAATACTGGGGGAATTGGAAAAGTATACCCACGAACAATACTACATGCGCGGAAAATGCCGCATGGAACTGGGCCAATCGGCCAAGGCCGTTGCGGATTTCCGGGAAGCATTGGCGCTTCGTCCCGCCTATCCGGAGGCATTCAAAAGCCTTGGACAAGCTTTGGCGCAAATAGGCCGCCAGCAAGAAGCGCTCTCAATCCTTGAAGGGCTATATGCCCAAAACGACAATGACGCTGATCTCAATTATTCACTCGGCCGCATCCATTTTGATCTTGGACATCTGGAGAAGGCCGCGGGATTTCTCGCAGGGTCGCTAACTCAAAAAAGGACGGAGTTTCACGCAAACCGGCATTTGGGGATCATCTACCGCCGGCTCGGCCGGAATACGGACGCGGTTCCGTATCTGATGAAGGCAATTGAGCTCAGGCCTAACGATTTCATGACCTTCGACAACCTCGGCGAGGCACTAACCGATCTTGAACGCTTCGCGGATCTGAAGACCTTGGTCATTTCCATTCTGGACAATGACCCGACCAACCCATCGATCTGGAACAGCGGCGGGATCTTTCTCAAATCCGCCAAGGAATCAACTCTGAGCATTGAGTACACAAAAAAGGCTATAGAGAAATTCCCGGATCAGCCGGTTATCCTGTTCAACCTCGCGCATATGATGAATGAGTCTACCTTGGCGGAGGAGGCAGAACCGTTTGCCATTCGCGCGATCCTGTTGAAACCGGATTACGCCAAGGCTTGGAATGCACTCTGTGTGTCACATTGCATGCCTTACAATCACATTGAAGCACGAAAGGCAGTAGACCGGGCTTTGATGATCGATCCGAAGTTATCGTCGGCGTGGCTGAATGTCGGCGTGTTGGAACGTTCTGATAGCCGTTACACACACGCCATCGCGGCAATGCGTCGCGCCATCGACCTAAACCCCGAGGATTTCACCGCACAGACGAACCTTGCCTACGCCTTACTCATGGCAGGCGAAATCGATCAGGGTTTCCGTCAATACGACCAGCGTTGGCACAATCCAGGCTTTCCGTCCTCACGCCGTCCTTTCCCATTGAAGATATGGGACGGGCAAAACCTGCAACATCATGGACTGTTGGTATACATGGAACAGGGCATGGGTGACGAAATTATGTTCGCCTGGTACATGCGTTATATCGCCCAGCGGGCTGCCCATGTCATGGTGGAGTGCGATTATCGGCTGGTTCCGCTTTTTCAACGCTCTTTTCCGACCTTCGAGATCGTCCAGCGGCGAAATCCGATCGAACCGGTTACCACGGCCGGCAACCGTCACTACAAAACTCCGGCCGGGCATGTGCCGAAGCATTTCTGGTTTGAAACCCGCGAACACATGGTGAAGATGTGGCCAATCGCGACGCGCAACATTGTCAGAACCACCGGCTATCTCAAAACCGATCCGGAACGGCGAATTCATTGGCGGCGTTACCTTGAATCCTTCGGACCTGATCGCTTGAAAGTCGGCATCTGTTGGCGCAGCAGCTACCATAATCGTGCACGTGACCTGCAATATCTTGCACCAGAAGAGATCGGCCAGTGCTTTGACGAAAACTTCGTCGTTTTGAACCTCCAGTACGACCATCAGGAAGAAGAGACCGACACACTCGCCAGAATCGGCAAGGAACGCGGCTTTGAGTTTGTGACGCCGCCGGAAATCGATTTGAAGGATGATCTCGACGATCTGACCGCCTTGTGCGAGGTTTGCGACCTCGTTGTGACACCTCTGATTTCGACCGCCTTTATGGCCGGCGCGGTGGGTACGCCAACCTGGGTATTCCGGGCCTCAGACAGCGGACGGATCTGGCAGCAGCTTGGAGCGCCTTTTGTCCCGTGGTTTCCATCCATGCGGCTGTTTTTCCGCTATCCGACCCATCCCTGGTCGGAAACCATTAAGCGGATGACAAACGCCCTTGGCGAGATCTTGAAAACGGACCGCTCGGCCTTGCAAACCGTTATCGACGTCGAACCCGAGGTAGGCCCTCCCGATTGGGAGAAGCACTGAGATACACCCTAGATAGTGCGGGAAAGACACCGGACACTGAAGTCGATCACCGGCCCGCGTGAATTTCATAGGGTTCGCCGAACCAATGCTCCTCTAGATTGGGGCCGGTCCCAATTCTGTCGACGACCGCAAAGAGCCCCGGCTCCGAGAGCGGAGTCAGCACACCATGCCAGGTTCCGCGGTGAAAGTTCACGCCGGTACCCGGTGGCGCGAGAAATGCAGCCGGTTCTCCCGGAACCCCGCCCGAATCCGGCGCGACGATGACCAGAAACGGGTCGGCGGTCATCGGGATGAACGCCTGTGAGCCGAGGGGGTGGCGTTCCATCATCTCCAACCGGTATGGCAGTGACCTCGGTACTGCCTTGAACAGGCTAATGCCCGCCCGCGCATCCGGGAATTCGAGCTGCGCCAAATCATGGTGACGACTACAAAGCCCCTGATTGATGATCTGATCCGCTTCCTCCTTCAAGCCAATGATGTCACCGAATAGCTGAAATCTGTCGGCGGTCAGGTCCCGTGCGGTGATTTGCCGGTTCATCGGATCCCTCCCGACCTTATCGAAACAAGGCGCCGGGACGCCCCAATTTCGGATGCCGGTTCACGTCCTTATAAAGCAGGTAGCGAAACCGGCCCGGTCCGCCGGCATAACACCCCTGGGGGCAGAATGCGCGAAGCCACATGAAGTCACCGGCTTCGACCTCCACCCAATCCGAATTCAGGCGATAGACGCCTTTACCCTCAAGGACATAGAGTCCGTGCTCCATGACGTGGGTTTCAGCGAACGGAATAAGGGCGCCGGGCTCAAACGTAACGATGGTGACATGCATGTCGTGACGCATGTCGTCCGGATCAACGAACCGCGTGGTCGCCCAGCGACCGTCCGTGTCCGGCATGACCGTGGGCGCGATATCCGCTTCCTGGACAACGATGGCTTCCGGAGCTTCAAGGCCCTCGACCGCTTCGTAAGTCTTGCGGATCCAGTGAAATCGCGCCACCCGGTCACTCCGATTGTGGACCGTATGGTGGGTCGAGGGAGGGATATAGGCGAATCCCCCCGGCGTCATACGGTGCGAACGCCCATCCATCGTGAGGGTTACCTCTCCCTCCACCACGAATAATGCACCTTCGGCGCCCGCATCCGGTTCCGGGCTATCGCTGCCGCCACCCGGCGCGACCTCCATGATGTACTGCGAGAAAGTCTCGGCAAATCCGGACAACGGCCGGGCGAGAATCCAGGCCCGAGTCTGATCCCAGAACGGAAACCGGCTGGTCACGATGTCCCGCATCACACCCCGGGGTATCACCGCATAGGCCTCGGTGAATACCGCGCGGTCGGTCATCAACGTGGTTTGACCAGGGTGTCCGCCGGTGGGTGCATAGTAGGAACGCGCGGCACCGGGTTTGGAAATCGGGGCTGAACTCATCGCGAATTGTCTCCATGGGGCGAGGCATGCCGGCTCGTTCCACCGAATGACGGCCCGACATCAAGCCGCAGACTCCGACGCGATCCGAAAGGATATTGCGAGCGCCTGAACCGATCCTGCAAGGTTAAACACCTTCTTTCCGTCCGTTAATCCCGTACCTCGATCAGGTGAATGCCGTCCCGAATGCAGATATCGTGAATGGGGCTGGGCGCGCGACCGTTGGTGACGAGGGTGTGGATCCGCGAGAGCTGGCCGATCCGTACCGGCGCGGTACGCTCAAACTTGGTGGCGTCGGCGACGAGGATCACTTGCCGTGCATTTTCGATGATTGCCCTGGCGACCTGCACCTCGCGGAAATCGAAGTCGAGCAGAGAGCCGTCGTCATCAATGGCGGATGCGCCGATTACTGCGAAATCGACTTTGAAGCGCCGGATGAATTCCACCGCCGCCTCGCCGACGATTCCGCCATCCGCCGGCCGCACCACCCCCCCGGTGATCACAACCTCGAGCCCCGGACGCACACGCAAACGGTTGGCAACATTGATATTATTGGTGATCACCATCAGGCCTTGATGGTCCATCAGCGCCTCGCTCACCGCTTCCGTGGTGGTGCCGATATTGATGAACAGCGAGGCATTGTCCGGGATCAGCGCCGCCGCGGCCCGGCCGATCGCGGCCTTTTCGTCGGCGGCGATCGCCCGGCGCTCTTCATAGCGCATATTCTCGGTGCCCGAAGGCAGAACCGCCCCACCATGAACCCGGGCCAGCATGCGGCTGCGGCACAGGTCGTTGAGATCTCGGCGAATGGTCTGCGGCGTGACTTCCAGGCGCTCGGCGAGCTCCTCGACCCGGACCAGACCGGTTGATCTCGCGAGTTCCATGATCGCTTCATGCCGCGCGGTCGGGTGCATCCCCATGCTCCACGGTGCTTATCTTTCCATAGTAAGGTTGCCGCGCGGCGTGGAAAAGCTGTCCCGTGATCGACGCCAGATCAAATGCGGCTGAACGTCTCCGCCATCGCATCTCGGATACGCGCGCGTCCGGCCTCGACAGGCGCCGAGCGGCGGTCCTAGGCTGCCGAACCAGCGTCCCGCGGCGACGGGTCCCAGAGGAGGAAATCATCATGGCGGTCCAGGAAAAGCATGAAGAGGCGGGGGTGCGGCGCACCCATGTCTACCAGATTCTCGCCGAGGACATTAAGGCAATGGGCATCGACACGGTCTTCGGACTGATGAGTGACGATACCGCGCATTTCTGCGTTTCCCTTGATGCCGCCGGCGTGGATTTCATCGGCGCGCGGCACGAGAATATCGCGATCACCATGGCCGACGGCTATGCCGCCGCGACCGGACGTCTGGCCGTGGTTTGTGTCGGACGGGGTCCGGCCATGGCCAACGGCCTGCACGGCGCCAGCTTTGCCAGCCGGACCGGCAATCCGGTCCTGATCATCCAAGGTGACGTGGCGATTCCGGGCGGAACCCTGAACGGCCAGGGACCGGACTATAAAGGTGTCGATGCCGAAGGCGTGCTGAAGGCCGCCGGGATCCGGACCTTCCGGCCGACCGGCCCCGGGACCGCGCGCCAGACCCTGGCGGATGCCGCGGCGGCGGCCCGGCGTGGGACGGCCGTCGTGCTCTTGTTGCCGGTGAATGTTCAGGCCGCCGAGATCGACATTCCTGGCGATGACGAGGGGCCGGAACCAGTGGATGCCGGGCCGATCCCCAGGCGTTCCGGGCGGCCGGCGCGGCAACATGCCGTGAGTGCCGCGGCCGGCTTGCTGAATGCCGCCAGAAAACCGCTGATCCTGGCGGGCCACGGCGCGCACAAGTCTGGCGCGAAAGACGCGCTGATAGCGCTTGCCGAGAAGACCGGAGCGCTTCTCGCAACCACGGCGAAGGGCAAGGATCTGTTCCGGGGTCACCGGCTCAACCTCGGCATCATCGGCTCGTTCTCGCATTCTGCGGCCCGGCGCATGGCGGGCGAGGCGGATTGCGTTCTGGCGGTGGGTGCCGGACTGAACATCCTGACCATGAGCTTCGGCGAATCGCTTCCCGACGCGCCGCTGATCCAGGTTGACGCCGTGCGCGCCAATATCGGCCGCTGGACCACCGCCGACGTCTCGGTGGTCGGCGACGCCAGGCTGGTGGCCGAGCAACTGGTCGCCGCCGTCGCGGAGAAAGATTCCGGCGACAAGCCCTTCCACGGAACCGAAACCCGGGACTTCCTGAAAGCCTTCTCGATCGTAAATGATTTCCAGCCCGCCAATACGGCCCGCACCGTCGATCCGAGATCGCTCGCCGTGGCGCTCGACAGGCTACTGCCGGATAAGCGCAGCATGGTCTATGACGCTGGGAACTTCCTCGGTGTGGTGCCGTATCTATCGGTCCCGGGACCGGATTATTTCAAGATGACCAACGACTTTGCGTCCATTGGACTTGGCTTTGGCGCGGCGCTCGGCGTCGCCCGGGCCCGGCCGGACATCCCGACCGTCCTGGTGATCGGGGACGGCGGATTCCTGATGACAATGGGCGAGCTTGAAACCGTGGTGCGCGAGGATCTGCCGCTGGTGATCGTGGTGATGAACGACTGCGCCTATGGAGCGGAGTTGCATTTTCTGAGGATGCGCCAGTTGCCGGTGGCGAAATCGGTGTTTCCGGATGTCGACTTCGCGCCCATCGCGGAGGGGTTCGGTTATGACGCGCACACCATCCGAACCCTGGATGAGCTAGAGGCACTGGCACCGCTTCTCGCCAAACCGGAGGGGCCGATCTTCCTCGATTGCAAGATCAACGCCGACGTCGCCGCGCCGTTCATGAGCGAAATCGTGGCGGCGGAAACCAGAGCCAAGCACTAGCGCCACCGAACGGATGCAATAGACCCGGACCGGCTGTATAGTCCGGCCCAGAACCAGATCGGGAGATGGATCATGGCCTATACCCTTCAGCAATTCTGCTCTGATTGCCGCGACGCGCTGACCGCCGACAATGGGCCCGGCGGGCGCGAGGTGATCCGCGGCAAGCTCGAAAGGCTTCTTGCCAACCGGGACTTCGTCGAGGAGGTGCTTGGTTCGGATGCGGAACTGGGCGTGCATACCCTCTATAAGGACGAGGATCTGGAATTCGTCGTGCTCGCCCATATCAACAAGAAGGCAAGCTCCTCGCCGCCGCATGACCACGGCAATTCCTGGGCGGTCTATGGTCAAGCCACGGAATGGACGGACATGAGCGAGTATCGCCGCCTCGACGGGACCGAGGGAGACGGCGAGGCCAAGCTGGAACAGGTAAAGGCCTATCGTCTGATGCCCGGCCAGGCAGGGCTATATGACGTCCGCGCGATCCATGCGATCAACTATCCGGAGAACGCGCGCTTCGTGCGGGTCACCGGGCGGGAGTTGGAACTCGAGCCGCGTCTCAAATTCGATATGTCCAAGAATAAGGCGACCTATATCGAAAGCCAGGGCGTTCAATAGTTCGTCGGTCCCTGCTGTCGAGCTGAATGTCACAATCTCGATGCCGAACCGAAATCCAAAATCAATGTTATGTCACCAAGATGGCGGAGATTGAACTACAGGGCATGTCGGTGCTGGTCGTTGACGACGACCCGACAACCCGTGATCTGTTGACCGGCATGCTTCAGGAACTTGGGATCAGCGATATCCGCCGGGCGCGCAATGGTCGCCATGCTCTCGAAATCCTGCGCGGCTATACGCGGGATTTTGCCATCTGCGATATATTGATGGAGGAAATGGGCGGAATAGAGTTCACCAAACATGTCCGTACCGACCCGGCCAGTGCAAATCCGTATATCCCGATCGTCATGCTTACAGGGGATGCGCGAATCGAAATGGTCCGCGAGGCCCGTGACGCCGGCGCGAACGGGTTTCTGGCGAAGCCGATTTCAATAGATGTCCTGAGTAAGCGTCTGAAGGCCACCCTGGCCGAGAATCGAGACTTCATCCGCTCTCGAGGCTATACTGGGCCGGACCGCCGGCGCCGCGACGTTCCGCTCAAGGGCCGGCCGGATCGGCGCAAGAACGAGACTTAGCAAAGCACATTCTTTGGCAACCGCTCCATTTCGGCGACCAAAATAGCGAAATCCCCATGGAGTGGCGGAATCGAGCCGTCGGACCGCATGACAGAGCCGACAATTCGGTAAGCGAGCGTTTGTCTCAACGAACGTGCCCGTATATCCGATTTTCCGGAAACTCCATGTCCGAGGCACCGACACGACCGTGGCGCATCACGGCGAGTAGGAGCCTGGCCACCATGTTCTTTTAGGCGGGCGCTTGACTTGTGGGCTGAACATGTTCCCACCAGTTTCTAGAGAAAACCTGACAATATAATGCCTATGCCCAGAGCGATTCGGCAATTTAATGCCTTGCCGACTGACTCTTGTTGCGATTCGGGTCAGTCTTTGAGATGCTTTACAAACTGGCGCACGTGTCATGATGTCGCAGTAAGGTGAGACTCAGGAATACCGTCCACGCTTGTGTGGAGGATTCGGCGCCAGGGCTCGCCTAGGAATGAATTGGACGAACAATGCCGACCGGAAAAGTAAAGTGGTTCAACCACGCTAAAGGATACGGTTTTATTCAACCCGATGCGGGTGGCAACGATGTGTTTGTGCACATCACCGCCCTGCACAAATCGAACATTCAAGGCCTGAACGAGGGTGACTCGGTTTCCTATGACCTTGTCGATGGCCGTGACGGGCGTTCGGCGGCGGATAATCTGAGCCTTACCTGAGTTAAAGTTTTCGGCTCAGAGTTTTCCCGCGAAACGGAGTGCCATGTACGGGTCGCGGGACAATCCATCTCCTGGATCTCTTGGCATCCGGGCGGCGGGAAGACGAGTCCGAATTCGCTAATTTCAATACGCCCGGCTGATCGCGTCGCGAACAGGCTTCAGCAGCGGGTGCTCCGACCCGCGGACATAAGCGGCGGCCGCGTAAAGCGATGCGAGATGCAGACCCTGAACCATCAGTTCTCCGCTGAGCAGGCCTTTGTAAACTTCACCAACCGGCACGGCGGCGGTTTCGATCTCTTCGCTGGCGTCAAAATTGGTTTCACCGCCGAGTTCGACATTCACGGCAAGGAATGAATGCACGCGGTTGGTCATGACGGCCGGATTAGCGAAAACCGACGCCGTCGCGAACCAATGTGCCGATACCGCCCCGGTCTCCTCACGCAATTCCCGCGTGGCGCAGGACAGCGCGTCGTCTCCCGTCTCGAAAGTCCCCGAGGGCAAGCCGGTCGCGATGAACCCGCCGCCGTGGCGATACTCGCGGACCAGCAGAATGTTCAACTCGGGCGTCACCGCGACGACGTTTATCCAGTCGCTGTATTCGATCACATGGTAGGGATCGACCACCACGCCTTGGCGCGTGCGGCACCGATCCAACCGGTGTTTCAAAAACCGGTCCTTGTAGAGATAGTGGCTGCGTTCGACGGTCCATTCCGTCAGCATTTCGCGCTCCCGCGTTTGTTCCATCGGATCCTATGCCGGGCCGCTGACGCCGGCATCGGTGAAACTTGCCATACCGGCATGGCACTCCGCCGCGGCACGCAGGACACCCAGGGCCAAGGTTGCGCCGGATGCCTCACCGAGACGCATGCCGAGGTCAAAGAGCGGTTGCTTTCCGATCCGCTCCAGCAGCCTGCGATGCCCCGGCTCGACCGAGAGATGCGCGACCACGCAGTGATCAATCGCGCGCGGGTGCATCGCGTGCAGCACCGCCGCCGCCGCCGTGCAGGCAAAGCCGTCCAAGACCACCGGCAGGCGCGCCATCCGGGCGGCCAGGACCGCGCCGCCGATGGCCGCGAGCTCCAGCCCACCCAGGGCGGCGAGAAGCGCCAGGGGATCGCCGGACCGATCGGCATGATGCGCGACACCGGTCGCCACCGTTTCGATCTTGGCGGCCATCGCCTTCCCGGTGACGCCGGTCCCGGCGCCGACCCAGTCCTCCGCCTTGCCGCCGAACAAAGCCAGGCAGAGCGCTGAGGCGGAGGTGGTGTTGCCGATCCCCATCTCGCCCAGGCAGAGCACATCGAGACCCGGTTCAACGGCCATCATGCCGTAAGCCATGGCACGGGCGCATTCCTCGTCGATCATCGCCGGCGCCTTGGTAAAGTCGGCGGTGGGTTGATTGAGATCAAGCTCGTAGATTCGCAGATCGGCATCAAACACCCGGCATAGCTGATTGACCGCGGCGCCGCCGTCCACGAAGTTCTGCACCATCTGCGCGGTAACCGATGCAGGAAAGGCTGAAACGCCGCGCGCCGCAACGCCATGGTTGCCGACGAAAACCGCCGTGCGCGGATGCTCCACCCGAGCCGGGTGCCTGCCCTGCCAGGTGGCGAGCCATTGCGCCAATTCCTCAAGCCGGCCCAGCGCGCCAGCGGGCTTGGTCAGGACCGCCTCGCGCTCGGCGGCGGCGGTGGCGGCCTCAAGATCCGGACCGGGTAGTTCGGCGATCAGCGCCCGGACTTCGTCAAGCGAGGCAACGGGGCCGCGCGGTGGGGTCTCGGCCATGGTCGGCGCACTCCATTTGCCTGGGAGGAGAAACTCACACATCGTGGCTTAGAAAATTGCCAAGCCGGGGGAAACCCCATACACCCGTTAAAACGTCTAGGAAACCCTGGATCAACCACAATGCCGGGAACCGGTGACAAACATCCACGCGACCTGTCCAACGTCCCTTGGTGGGTTCGTGACTTCCTGCTGGCGCTGGGATTTTTGACCAGATTACCGGTGTCCGCCATCGATCCCGGCGATCGAAAGCTTCTGCGGGCGGGCTGGTGTTTTCCCTTGGTAGGGGTCGTCGTCGGGGCCGTCGGCGCCGTCGCGGTCTGGATCGCTTACTCCGTTGGGCTGCCGCTGATGGTCTGCGGACTTGGCGCGCTGGCCGGAACCGCCCTGCTGACCGGTGCGCTGCACGAGGACGGCTTGGCTGATCTGGCCGACGGATTCGGTGGCGGCCGTGACAAGGCAAGCAAGATCGCGATCATGCGCGACAGCCGGATCGGAACCTATGGCGTTCTCGCGCTGATCCTGGTGACCGGATTGAAGGCCGCTGCGATTGCCTCACTGGTATTGTCGGCGGGTGTCGTTTCGGCCTGCATCGCGTTGATTGTGGTCCATGCCTGCGCCCGCGGATTGATCCTGCCGGTCGCCCTGCTGCTGCAAAGCGCGAGCGGTGACGGTCTCGGCGAAATGGCGGGCAAGCCCAAACTATCGACCGTCCAGGTTTCCCTTGGGATCAGCGCCGCCCTGCTGCTGATTATGCTGCCGGCCTTTACCGCGGTGATCGCCGCAGCGGCGGGATGCGCGGTGGTGGCGGTAATCGCGCTCCTCGCCCGCCGACACATCGGCGGCTATACCGGCGATGTCCTGGGCGCGGTCGAACAGGCGGCGGAAGTCGCTATACTCTTGGCCCTCGCCGCTCGGATGGCTGGCGGAACCTAGCTGATTGAGGAGAAGGTGAGGATGATGGAAACCCGCTGGCATATTATTCGGCACGCGCCGGTGAGCAACCCCGAGGGCCGGATCTATGGCGCCTCCGACAAACCGGCCGATACGTCGGATCGAGCCGCTTTCGCAGCGCTGGCAAGGCATCTGCCGGCAGGCGCGATTGCGGTCACCAGTCATCTTCAGCGAACAACCCAGACGCTTGACGCGATCCGTGCCGCGGGGCTCGCGCTTCCCGATCCGGTGGTGGATGCGCGCCTTGGCGAGCAGGATTTCGGCGACTGGGTCGGGTTGACCTATGACGAGGCGCGATCGCGCTATGGCGATGCCTATGACCGCTTCTGGTTGGCCCCGGTCTCGGAGCGCGCGCCCAATGGCGAGAGCTTTGTCGATCTTTTGGCGAGGGTCCGTGCCGCTCTAGTCGATTTGACGGAACGGTTCGAGGGCAGAGATATCGTCTGTGTCGCCCATGGCGGTACAATTCGGGCGGCGATCGCGGTCGCCCTGGAGATACCGCCGGAACAGGCGATCCGCTTCGCGACCGACAACCTGTCCACGACGCTCATCGACCGGCTGCATCCCGAGCCCGGCTTCAAGGGCGGCTGGCGGCTGCGCGGAACCAATATCCCGGCGCGGTGAAATGGGGTTTTCCCGCTATTGCGCGGGATCTATCTTGGAAACTCCGGGTCGGGTGTAAGGGAAACGGACAGACAAGGCTGTCATGTCAAACCGTACTTTCATCATTCTGATCACATTGCTCGGCACGATCTTCCTCGGCGCCCTCGGCACCGGGGCCTGGATCATCATGCAATCACAGCAGGGTGGGGGTGAGGGAAGCAGCCTGGTCGGCGGTCCCTTCACCCTGACCGATCACACCGGGCGTCAGGTGACCGAGGCCGACTATGCCGGGATCCACAAGATCGTCTATTTCGGCTACACCTTCTGCCCCGATGTCTGCCCGACCGGCCTTACAGTTATCACCGAAGCCCTCGACCTTCTTGGCGAGGACGCCAAGAAAGTGAAACCGCTCTTCATCACCGTTGATCCGGAACGCGATACGGTCGAGGTGATGGCCGACTATCACAAGCATTTTCATGAAAGCTTCAGCAACCTGACCGGGACACCCGAGCAAATCGCCGCCGTGGCGCGCGCCTACCGGGTGTACCACCAGAAGGCCGAGGACCAGGGCGATGGCACCTATCTTGTTGACCACTCCGCGATCACCTATCTCATGGCGCCGGGCGGTGGATTTCTGGCGCATTTCGGGCCCGAGGTCACGGCTGACCAGCTTGCCCGGGCGATCCGCGATATGCTTTGACGGACCGTGGCCGTGGGGGAGGGTTGGAAATTGACCGGGGAAACCACGCAACGCGGCCGAGTCATGCGACTGCCAACCATGCATGGCCAACAGGCCGATACCGGGCCGATCCATTTCGTTTCCGACGCGGGAGAGGAATATCTGCTGATCGCGAAACCGTCCGACGCGCCCGGCAAGGTCGAGGATCTCTCGGCGGAAACGGCGGACCAGTTTGAACCCTATCTCGACAAGGACGTCGACGTCAGCGGCGATTTCTGGGGGAGCGTCGTCTGGCGCGCTGCGGTGGTACCCGACTGATCGGCGCCGTCAGATGTCGCTGGACATCCGCTCTCCGGCACGAACCGGCTTGGGCAACGTGTTTTCGCCCGGCGCCAGAGGGCAGACCCAGGCGTCGGAGTAGCGGCAGGACGGGTGATAGGCGAAGTTGAAATCCAGCACCAGCCGGCCCGCCTC
The DNA here is from genome assembly GCA_038116915.1 of Alphaproteobacteria bacterium. GTDB lineage: Bacteria > Pseudomonadota > Alphaproteobacteria > Thalassobaculales > Thalassobaculaceae > JADHLJ01. The sequence continues at coordinate 22,398 of JAYOEU010000022.1, read as the reverse complement.
GGTGCCGAGATCCGCGCCCTTGATGGAATCGAGCAGATAGCGCCCGCCGCCATAGGTTTCCTTGCCGCTGGTGGCGTCCTTGAAAGGCAGAAAAAGACCGCCGCCATATCCCTGGATCTGAAAGATCGTCAACTCGCCTCCCAGAGCTTCGCCGAGACCCTTGGTCCGGAGCGCGGCTTTCAGCCTCAGGGCCCCATCCGCGCCGATCTCCCAGATTTCCTCACGCGCGTTTTCGACCGTTTCCACATCGACCAGGAACCGCGCTCCGGGGTCATGGTCGAATAGTGGAATGCCGCCATAGGTTCCGCGCGCCGATGCAGTGATCGGAGATTGCGGATGGGTCCGGAACAGCTCGTCCTTGATCTCGCGCCAATGTTCCCAGGCGCGCCGCGGGTCGGAGGCGGAGGTCGCTCTGATACGGCAGTAAAGATCCGAAACCCGGCGCCGCCAATCGGCGAGGGTCATTGTGGCATCGTCGGTCATTTCGGATGGTTCCCGGATGCGGAAGGCTGCGCAGTCATGACGGAAGGCGCCCGTGCGCGCAAGTACGGCGCATGAAACACCGGAAACTCCTTGGACCTTGAGCGAGCCCCTGTAAAATCTCCAATCAGTCGGTCCGCGACGCGTCACTGGGGAAGGCATGAAGCTCAATATCGGATGCGGGTTCAACAAGCTCGACGGCTATATAAATGTCGACCAGCTTCCGGAATGCGCACCGGATGTGCTGTGGAATCTGGAGGAGACCCCTTGGCCCTTCGCCGAAAGTTCGATCGAGGAACTGGTCGCGCACCATGTGCTCGAGCATCTCGGCCAGGAAACGAAGGTTTTTTGTGCCATTTTGAAGGAGCTGTACCGACTGATGCGTCATGGCGGGCTGATGAAGATCACGGTTCCGCATCCGCTTCACCCGACCTACATCTCCGATCCGACCCATGTCCGCCCGTTTCTCGGCAATACCTTCGAGATGATGAACCGGGCTAAGAACCTGGACTGGGCGAAGCGGAACGTGAACGTCACCATGTTGGCGTTGATGCTTGACATCAATTTCGTCACCATGGAGGCCGTCCAGCGTTATGACGCGCCGTGGCGAAAAAAAATCGACGATGGCGAGCTTACCCTGGATCAAGTCCGCGAGGCATCGAAAACCCAACTCGGTGTGATCCGCGAGTTGATTTTCACTCTTTGCGCCGACAAAAGTCACCTCGGGCAAGGAGAGCCGATCACGGCGCCTGCCGCCGATGGGGTCGACTGCTAGCCACGGCCGAGCGCGACCCGGCCGATCCGCTCCCGGGCGATCACCATCTTCTGAATCTGCGCGGTGCCGTCGCCGATCTGCAGGCCGAGCACGTCCCGCAGCCGTTGCTGATGCGGCAGATCCTTGCCATACCCGGAATGGCCATGGGCCAGCAGGCACTGGTGAATAACGTCGAAGGCCAGTTTCGGCGCCCACCACTTGACCATCGCCGCCTCCGAGGTATGCGGCCGGTCCTGATCGCGCAGCCACAGGGTCTTATAGCAGAGCAGCCGCGCGGCCTCGATCATGGTCTCCGCCTCGGCCAGCGGGAAGGTCACGCCCTGGTACGCGGCGATCGGTTTGCCGAAGGCTTGTCGCTCCTGAATGAAGTCCCAGCTTTCATCCAGCGAGGCCCGGGCCGCGCCCAGCACCATCAGGCCGATCAGGGCCCGTGAATAGTCGAATCCGCCCATCACCTGGCGAAACCCGGCTCCCTCGGCGCCGATCAAGGCGTCCGCGCCGACCCGGACATCATCGAAGAACATCGAGCCGCGTCCGACGCTGCGCGAGCCCAGGTCATCGAAGGCCGTCGTCGAGAGCCCCGGCGTCTCCCGTGGCACCAGAAAGGCGGAAATGCCGTGGGCGCGGTCGGCCTCGGTTCCGGTCCGCGCGAAGACCAACGCCGCGTCGGACTGGTCGGCCATTGAGATCGAGGTCTTCTCGCCGTTCAGGACATAGCCGTCATTGGTCCGGCTCGCCTTGAGCTTCAGATTCGCCGCGTCGGACCCGCCGCCCGGCTCGGTCAGCGCCAGCGCGATCAGGGTCTCGCCCTTGCAGGCCTCCGATACGATCCGGCGCGCCACCTCGGGCTCGGCATGCTGAACCAGGATCGCACCGACGAGACCGGTCAGCAGCGGGACATACCCGACATTCAAGTCCGCGTGACTGATCGCCTCGATGATCAATCCCGCCGTCACGCCGTCAACACCCGAGCCGCCGAACTCCTCGGGTATCTCGGCCGCGATCAGCCCAAGCGCGCCCATCTCGCGGATCAGGTCACGGTCCATCGGCCCGCCGGCATCGCGCGCCATGAAGCCCGGCGCCAGCCGCTCGGCGGCAAACCTCCGCGCAACGTCCTGGATCGCCCGTTGATCTTCGGTGAAATCGAAATCCATGGCCTGGGTCCCCGCGCGCTAGTTCTTGACCAGTCCCCGCAGCTCGTACAGCGCCTCCAGCGCTTGCAAGGGCGTCAGGGTGTCCGGGTTTATTTTCGCAAGACGTTCCTCGACGTCGCTCGGACCCCGGGCAGCGCGCGGCGCCGGCCCGGCGAGCATCGCCTGGAACAGCGGGAGATCGTCAGCCAGCCGCCCGGTAGCGCCCGCCTTGTCGCCCTTCTCAAGCTGCTCAAGCACCGCCTCGGCCCGGTCGATCACCACCGAGGGCAGGCCAGCGAGCTTGGCGACGTGGATCCCGTAGGAGCGATCGGCGGCACCCTTGCCGACTTCGTGCAGGAAGACGATTTCGTCCTTCCATTCCTTGATCCGCATGGTGTGGCAGGACAGCGTCGGCAGCTTGTCGGCGAGCACGGTCAACTCGTGATAATGCGTCGCGAACAGGGTGCGGCACCTGTTGACCTCGTGCAGATGCTCGATCGAGGCCCAGGCGATCGACAGCCCGTCAAATGTCGCCGTTCCGCGGCCGATCTCGTCCAGAATGACGAGCGAGCGCTCGGTCGCCTGGTTGAGAATGGCGGCGGTCTCCACCATCTCGACCATGAAGGTGGAGCGGCCCCGCGCCAGATCATCCGCCGCGCCGACCCGGCTGAACAGGCGGTCGACGACGCCGATCCGCGCCTCATTGGCCGGGACATAGGAGCCCATCTGCGCCAGCAGGGCGATCAGGGCGTTCTGACGCAGGAACGTGCTTTTGCCGGCCATGTTCGGCCCGGTGATCAGCCAGAGCCGCTGTTCGGCGGCCAGATCACAGTCGTTGGCGACGAAGCCGGCGCCGTCGGTTGCCAGCGCTTCCACAACCGGGTGCCGGCCGCCGGTGATCGAAAAATCCAGCCCGTCGTCGACGATAGGCCGCACGTACCGCCGGTCGATGGCGAGTTCCGCCAGAGAGCTGGCGACATCCAGGCGCGCCAAGGCGGCGGCGGCAAGGCCGATTGCGTCGGCCGAGTCCAGCACCTGCCGGGTGAGGCCGCCGAAGATCTCGATCTCCAGCGCCAGCGCCTTGTCGGCGGCGGAGGCCAGATCGCGTTCCAATTCGCCGAGCTCGACGGTGGTGAAACGGACCGCATTGGCCATGGTCTGACGGTGGATGAAGGTCTCATGCCCCATCACCTTGTCGGCATGCAAGGTCGTGACCTCGACGAAGTAACCCAGCACGTTGTTGTGCTTGATCTTCATAGACGCGATGCCGGATAGCTCGGCATATTGCCGTTGCAATCCGGCGATCAGGCGCCGGCTTTCGTCGCGCAGCCCGCGCAGGCGGTCAAGTTCGGGCGCATGACCGGCGGCGATGAAGCCACCGTCCCTGGCCAAAAGCGGCGGCTCCTCGGCAAGCGCGCGGCGCAACAGGTCAACCAGCGGTTCGTGATATCCGAGATCCTCCCAGATCGCCTTGATTCCCGGCGGCGGCTCGGCGATCGAGCCCTCGGCGCGGGCCAAGCGGTCTCTGAGCGCGCCGGTCACGCCCAGGCCGTCGCGGATCGCGGCCAGATCGCGCGGCCCGCCGCGATCGAGCGCCAGCCGCGACAATGCGCGCTCCAGGTCAGGGGTCCGGCGGAGTGTCTCACGTATGTCGGCGCGCAGGCGTTCGCCGTCGACGAAATGGGTAACCTTGTCCAAGCGGTAGGTGATCGCCGCCGGATCCGTCGGCGGCGCCGAGATCCGGCTCGCCAGGAGGCGCGCGCCGGCGCCGGTCACGGTCCGGTCGATGATGTCGAGCAGGCTGCCCCGGCGCTCTCCCGAGAGAGAGCGGATAAGCTCCAGGTTGGCGCGGGTCGCGGCGTCGATCTCGACAGCCCGGCCCGCGGTCCAGCGCCGCGGCGGCGAAAGCCTCGGTATGCGTCCCTGTTGCGTGAGTTCGAGATAGTCGACCAACGCGCCGGCGGCCGCGAGTTCGGCGCGGGAAAAACTCCCGAAACCATCAAGGGCGCCGACGCCGAACAGGGCTTCGAGCCGTTTGGTTCCGTTGGCGCTGTCGAACCGGCTGGAGGGCATGGGCGCAAGTACGGCGCGCCAATCCTCAAGGTGAGCCGCGGCCTTGGCGCCGGCGCCGTCCGGATTGAGCAGGCGGTCCGGCACCAGCAATTCGCTCGGGCCGATCCGCGCCAGGGTCGATGCGATACCCTTATCCTTCATCGGCTGAACCTGCAACGCGCCCGTGGAGACATCGACCCAGGCGAGGCCGAAGTGCCCCTGGGCCTCGGCGAGAGCCGCCAGATAGTTGTGGCTCCGCGCCTCCAGAAGCGTGTCCTCGGTAACCGTGCCCGGCGTGACGACGCGGGAAACCGCGCGCTTGACCACCGATTTCGCCCCGCGTTTGCGTGCTTCGGCCGGATCCTCGACCTGATCACAGATGGCGACGCGGAAGCCCTTGCGGATGAGTCTGGCCAGATACGAGTCAGCGGCGTGAAACGGCACCCCGCACATGGGAATGTCGTCGTCGTTGTGCCGGCCACGCTTGGTCAGCGTGATGTCCAGTGCCCCGGCGGCGGTAACCGCGTCGTCGAAGAACATCTCGTAGAAATCGCCCATGCGGAAGAACAGCAGGGCGTCAGGATGCGCCTGCTTGATGTCAAAATACTGAGCCAGCATGGGCGTCAGACCGGTCGGAGGCGTAGCCGTTTCACCACGGGTATGATCACCACCATCATGTGGGCGGGTTTTCTCGGAGCCCGGGTCGTTTTCCGCTGTCACTGGGTCTTACTTGCCGTTGATTTTCGCGCGACGCCGGGCGGACCTTAACACGGGGTTCCGCCGGCCCGCCATCACCTGGCTTGGTTTCCGTTGTTGATTCAGAACCCGTGCCATGTCCCAATGGTAAAAAATCGACGGCGCGTACGGTCGCCGTCAAAGCAACAGGGGAAACGCTCCAATGGACGACGCCAAGCGACAGATTGATCAGGCCGCGCTGGATTTTCATGCGCTGGGTAAGCCGGGCAAATTCGAGATCGCTCCGACCAAGCCGCTGAACACCCAGCGAGACCTCTCGCTCGCGTACTCGCCGGGCGTCGCGGTTCCCTGCATGGAGATCCACAGGGATGCCTCCAAGGCCTACGACTATACGGCCAAGGGCAACATCGTTGCGGTCATCTCGAACGGCACTGCGGTTCTCGGGCTCGGCAATATCGGTGCCCAGGCCGCAAAGCCGGTGATGGAGGGCAAGGCCGTCCTGTTCAAGAAGTTCGCCGATATCGATGGTCTGGATCTGGAGGTCAACACCGAGAATGTCGACGAGGTCGTGAACTGCGTCCGGTTTCTCGGCAAGAGCTTCGGCGGCATCAATCTCGAGGATATCAAGGCGCCGGAATGCTTCATCATCGAGCAGCGCCTGAAGGAATTGCTCGACATCCCGGTCTTTCATGACGACCAGCACGGTACCGCGATCATCACGGCGGCCGGACTGATCAACGCCTTGCACCTGACCAAACGTGATCTGAAGACCGCGAAGATCGTCGTCAACGGCGCCGGGGCGGCGTCGATTGCCGGTATCGAACTGGTCAAGGCGATGGGCGTGCCGCACGAAAACGTAACCATGTGCGACTCCCGGGGCGTCATCTATCAGGGCCGCGAGGCCGGCATGAACCAGTGGAAGTCGGCGCATGCGGTCGAGACCGATGCCCGCACCCTGGCCGACGCGGCGGCCGGTGCCGATATCCTGATCGGGCTTTCGGCCAAGGGCGCCTTCTCGACGGACATGATCAAATCCATGGCGGACAATCCGATCATCTTCGCCATGGCGAATCCGGATCCCGAGATCACGCCCGAGGAAGTCGCGGCGATCCGTCCGGACGCGATCATGGCGACGGGCCGCTCGGACTATCCGAACCAAGTCAACAACGTACTCGGTTTCCCGTACATCTTCCGCGGCGCGCTTGATGTCCGGGCCTCGGAGATCAACGACGCGATGAAGATCGCCGCGTCCAACGCCATCGCAAAACTGGCGCGCGAGGATGTTCCGGACGAGGTCAGCGCCGCCTATGGCAAACCCCTGCAGTTCGGCCGCGAGTACATCATTCCGGCACCGTTCGATCCGAGGCTGATCGTGACCGTTTCATCGGCCGTGGCGCGCGCCGCGATGGAGTCCGGCGTGGCTCAGCGTCCGATCGAGGATTTCCAAGCCTACGAGGCGACACTTCGCGCCAGGCGCAATCCCACCGCCAACGCGCTGAGCGGCATTCATGCCCGGGTGCGCCAGTCTCCCAAGCGCGTGGTGTTCGCCGAGGGTGAGGAGGAGCGGGTGATCCGCGCCGCCATCGCCTTCCAATCCGGCGGCTATGGCCAGCCGATCCTGATCGGGCGCGAGGAAACCGTGCGCGAGACCATGGCGCGGCTCGGAATCTCGGACATGACCGGGCTTGAGATACACAATGCCCGTCTTTCGGTGCACAATGAGGAATACACCAACAATCTCTACAAGCGCCTGCAACGCAGCGGCCACCTGTTCCGCGACGTGCAGCGGATGATCAACCAGGACCGCAACGTCTTCGCCGCCGCGATGGTCGCCCATGGTCATGCCGACGCCATGGTGACCGGCGTCACGCGCAGTTTCGGGGTGAACCACGAATACATCACCCGGGTGCTGGACCCGAAACCCGGCCAGCGGCTGATGACCTGCAGTGTCGTGGTGACCCGGACGTCCACCCTGTTCATCGCCGACACCAACATCAACGAGTTGCCGAGCCCAGAGGCACTGGCCGATATCGCCATTCAGACGGCGGAACGGGCTCGGGCCTTCGGTCATGAGCCGAGGGTCGCCCTGCTGTCTTTCTCGAACTTCGGCTATCCGCATCGCGAGCATATGCAGCGGATCCGGGCCGGCGTGCGGGCCCTGGATGAACGGAATGTCGACTTCGAATATGACGGCGAAATGAATGTCGATGTCGCGCTGGATATGTCCTTGCGGGCAAATTATCCGTTCTGCCGGCTTTCCGGCCCGGCCAATGTGCTGATCATGCCGGCCCTGCATTCCGCCAATATCAGCTACAAGCTGCTGCAGGCGGTGGGCGGCGGCACGATTATCGGGCCGATGCTGATCGGGCTGGAGAAGCCCGTCCAGATCGTTCAGATGAATGCCACCGTCAATGATCTGGTCGAAGCGGCGACGATCGCCGCCTATGACGCGGTCTTGTCGTAGTCCCCGGCGCCCCGAGCCGTAACGGCGCGCCTGAACAGCGGAGCCATCATGGTTCGAAATGTCAGATTGATCGTCGGCGCCGGTCTTGTGAGCCTGAGCCTGCTGCTTCCGGGCGGCCCCGCGGCCGCGCAATCCAGCCTGCTGGACTCCGCCAAGGGCCTGCTGGGGAAAGTCGGTCAGGGTGGATCCGGCGGCAGCCTCACCACCTCGGAGATCTCCGGCGGTCTGACCGAGGCGATTTGGGTCGGAGCACAACGGGTCATCGGGCAGCTTGGCAAGCCCGGTGGCTTCGAGGCCGACCCGGCGGTTCACATCCCGCTTCCGAAGACCATGCAAACCGCCCAGTCGGTTCTGGACAAGATCGGATATGGGAGCCTCGGACAGGAACTTGAACAGGCGTTGAACCGAGGCGCCGAGAAGGCGCTGCCGGAAGCGGTGAACGTGTTCGGGGATGCCATCAAGGCAATGACCTAGCAGGACGCCCAGGGAATTCTGAAGGGTCCCGACGACGCCGCGACCCGCAACTTCCAGCGCACCACCACCCAGCCGCTGAAGCAACGTTTCGCGTCGATCGTGGAAAACGCCCTCGCCGAAACCGGGGCCGTGAAGTCCTATGACGCCTTCATGAACCAGTATAAGACCGTTCCCTTGGTTCCGGACGTGAAATCGGACCTGACCGCGCATGTCGTGCAGAAGGCGTTGAATGCACTGTTTCTCTATCTCGGCAAGGAGGAAGCGGCGATCCGCAATAATCCGGCTGCCCGGTCGACCGATCTGTTGAAGAAGGTTTTCGCCAGCCGCTGAACGCGGACCCTGGGGAGTCCCGACCGAAGCCGGATAAGTCAAATTCACGGTCAAGCATCGGATAGAGGCTTGCCTGGTCCGGCGCTAAAAAGCAGCATGTTCAGTCATGGGAGTGACCGTGTCATGTCTACAATGCTGCACCCCGCCCGCTTCGAAACCGAGGATTCCCGCTGGCATGCCGTGCTCGCCAAGCAAGCCGAGGCGGACGGGCGGTTCGTCTACGCCGTCGCGACCACCGGGATCTATTGCCGGCCGAGCTGTTCGAGCCGCCGGCCGTCCCGGCAAAATGTCCGGTTCTATGATTCGGTATCCGCGGCGGAACGCGCCGGATACCGCGCCTGCCGCAAATGCGGCGGCGTGCCGACCGGCGCCGATAACCGTAGATTGGATGCCGTGCGTGCCGCCTGCCGGGAAATCGAAGCCGCCGAGGAACAGGCTCCGAGTCTTGAAGCACTGGCCCGTGCGACCGGCCTCAGCGCGCATCACCTGCACCGAATTTTCAAGAAGGCGATGGGGATCACCCCAAGACAATATTGGGATTCGATCCGTCTCCAGCGCCTGAAGGAGAATCTCAAGGCCGGGGAACCCGTCGCTCCGGCGCTCTATGGCGCGGGATACGGATCCTCCAGCCGGCTTTACGAGAAATCCGACGGGCAACTGGGCATGACGCCGGCCAGCTATGGACGCGGCGGTGCCGGGGCCGTCATCGCCTATGCTTTCAGGGCCTGCACGCTCGGTACGCTCCTGGTGGGCGCGACGGGCAAGGGCGTCTGCTTCGTCGCCCTCGGCGATGACGAGAGCGATCTCGCGGATGAGCTTGCCAGTGATTTCCCCGAGGCCCAACGGCATCGCGACGATGACGGGCTCGGCGAAATGCTGGACATGGTGGTGGCGCATCTCGAGGGCCGCGAGCCGAATATCCGCCTGCCCCTGGATATTCGGGCCACGGCCTTTCAACGCCAGGTTTGGCAGGCGCTGACCGAAATTCCCTACGGCGAGACCCGGTCTTATGCCGAACTCGCCGCCGCGATCGGCAGGCCCGGCGCGCCGCGCGCGGTCGGCCGGGCCTGCGGCGGCAATCCGGTCGCCTTGTTGGTTCCCTGTCATCGCGCGATCGGCGCCGACGGCCGGCTCACCGGTTACAGGTGGGGGGTTGAGCGCAAGCAGGCTCTGTTCGATCGGGAACGGTCCCTCGTAAGGGGTGCCTGATCGCGCGGATCGTTTGGACCGGTTCTCAGGCGCGGCCCGACTGGGTGGACAGCAGGGCCGCGTCTACACCGATCTTTGCCATCGCCCGATCCCATTTGGTCTCGATGTCTTTGTCGAAGATCAGGTCACGGTCCGAATCGACGCTCAACCAGGCGTTTTCGTGGATCTCTCCATCGAGTTGTCCCGGTCCCCATCCGGCATAGCCGAGCGCCAAAACCAGGTCGCGCGGTCCGTTGCCTTCGGCGATATCCCGAACGATGTCCACCGTCGCCGTCAGGGCCATGGAGCCGTCGATCGGCATTGAGTCGTCGGTCATGTAGTCGCTTGTGTGCAACACGAAGCCCCGCTCGGTTTCGACCGGCCCCCCAAAATGGACATTCGGCAGGGCGATCGAGGATCCGGGGTCATAGTCGATCCCCAACTGCTCCAACAGGTCGGAGCAAGGCAAGGCGCCGATCAGACGGTTGACCACCAATCCAACCGCACCATCAGCGCCATGCGCGCACATATAGATCACAGAACGGGCGAATCTGGGATCCCGCATGCTGGGCATCGCCAACAGCAACTGACCGGTCAGGTAAGCGCTTTCATCGGTGGTCTTCGCACTTGTCATGATTGGGACAAAGCATCCAGTTTGGTCGATAAGCTGTGATTTTTAAGGGTATAGGGACCCGAAACACCCTTCAATCCCGGAATTGTGACCATTTATACCGCAACGCTCTACTATATAGTCCAACGGGATCGGGCCTCAAGGAGGTGGCGGAGCGTGTGGATGTCGACAACCGAGGCGGATCAATGAAAGCCATTTTGGGGTTTGCGGCGGCAGTCCTGCTCGCGTTGACCGGCTTCAACGGTCCCGCCGGTTCCGCCGATGTATCCGCCGGCGCGTCGGACTGGACGCGTACCCGGATGGCCGATATTCGCCTGATCAGCGCGGCGTCCGGGACAGGCGCGGCGGACAGCGTTCCGCTCGGTCTGCAATTCAAGCTGGCCGAGGGTTGGAAGATCTATTGGCGCACCCCGGGCGACGCCGGCTTTCCACCGGACCTGGAAATCAAATCCGCCGGGAATCTGAAGGAATTGAACTGGCAATGGCCGGTTCCGCACAGGTTCAGTCTGTTTGGCCAGGAAAGTCACGGCTACAAGGACGAGGTGGTCTTTCCGATTTCCGCCGTTCTCTCCGAGCCCGGAAAACCCCTGGTGATCGATGCAGTCGTCCATGCGCTTGCCTGCAGCGAAATCTGTGTCCCGCTGGACGCCGCGCTGACTTTCTCCCTGCCCGCCGGACCCGCCGGCGCGACGGTCTACACTCAATTGATCAGCCGCTATCGCTCCCTTGTACCGGGGCCGCTCGACGGCACGGGACTGTCGGTTATCGCGGTGGAACCGGTCGGCGCGCCCAAGGCCCATTCCCTCGGAATCACCATTGGGTCCGATATTCCCTTGAAGGCGCCGGATGTTTTCGTCGAGGCGGGAACCGGTTACACCTTCGGCAAGCCGCAGATCGAAATGGCGGCAGGTGGTCGCCAGGCCTTATTGACCGTGCCGGCTTCCCTTCCGAAAGGCGGATCACTCGACGCCTTGGCTGTCACCCTGACAATCGTCGACGGCGACCGGTTTATCGAGACTTCAAAGCGGGTCGGCGACGCACGGGGAGCGGAACCGGCTTTCCCACCCGCCGTGTCGCTTGCCACGTGGCTCACCATGCTCGCCCTCGGGCTGCTCGGCGGATTCATCTTAAATTTCATGCCCTGCGTCTTGCCGGTGCTTTCCCTCAAGCTGCTCGGCGTTTTGCGGCACGGAGGTGGGGAACTGATCCATATCCGCCGAGGATTTATCGCCTCGGCATTGGGGATCAATGCCAGCTTCCTGGTCCTGGCGGGCGGTGCGATCGCCATGAAACAGGCCGGCCTCGCGGTCGGCTGGGGGATTCAGTTTCAGCAACCGCTGTTTCTGAGCTTCATGATCGTCCTGCTCACCGGGTTTGCAGCCAATCTCTTCGGTTGGCTGGAGATCCCTCTGCCCTCCGTCCTGGCTCGGCTCGGAAACGTTGGGCCCAGGCCGACCGGTCCGGGACGGGGGCATGAGGGTGCTTCGCCTCTATTCGGACATTTTCTCACCGGTGCTTTCGCCGCGCTCCTGGCGACGCCATGCTCGGCGCCGTTCCTCGGAACCGCCCTCGGTTTTGCGCTGGCCAGGGGGACCGTGGAGATCATTGCGATCTTCTTGGCGCTCGGTATCGGTCTTTCGCTGCCCTATTTGCTGGTGGCGGCGCGGCCTGCCCTGGTGCGCCGTCTGCCGCGCCCCGGACCATGGATGGATAAGCTCAGGATCGTTCTCGGCCTTGCGCTGCTGCTGACAGCGGTTTGGCTGTTCAGTGTCGCGGCGGCACAGGTGGATGCCATTACGCTCTCGATCATGGCGGCTCTGCTCGCCGGCGCTGGATTGGTCCTGGTGATCACCAGAAACCGGCATTCGCGGATACCCCTAACTGTTGCCGCGGTGCTGGCGATCGCAGTGCTTCTGATCGGCGGCTCGGCCGAGCAACGCTTGCGGGCGGGTGCCGACGGTATCGCGCCAGCCGCCTTTTCGGACGCGGGCGTGCGCTGGTTGAAATTTGACGAGAACCGGATTGCCGAACTGGTTCGCGAGGGCCGGGTGATCTTCGTCGATGTGACCGCCGACTGGTGCCTCACCTGCAAGGTCAACAAATCGTTGGTTCTGGAAAAGGGAGAGGTCGCCGCGCGGCTCGCCGGGGATGAGGTGGTGGCGATGCGCGCGGACTGGACCAAGCCGGATGCCGGGATCGCCAGCTATCTCGCCTCGTTCGGGCGCTACGGAATTCCTTTCAACGCGGTCTATGGGCCAGGTGCCCCCGGGGGGCTACCGCTCGGCGAACTCCTGACGAGCGAGGCGGTTCTGGAGGCTATCGAGACGGCCGCTGGCGCCGCGAAAAAGACGAAACGGACCGCGTCCGTGATTCCAACAGGCCAGACCACGCAATAACACTGGATTCCGGGCGCGATACGCCTATCTTGTGGACGTCGGCCCGCGATGTCCGAATGGGCGCGCAGGATAGGGTCGGCACCGTCTTCACCGCCGTTCGCGTACTAGCAGACGCGGACGCGAAACTGCCAATCAAAGGGGATATCACATGAGCATCAAGGCCGGCGACAAGGTTCCCGCGGTTACCCTCAAACACAAGACCGCCGACGGTATCGACGACGTGTCGACCACCGATCTGTTCAAAGGCAAGAAGGTTGTGGTCTTTGCCGTTCCCGGCGCTTTCACCCCGACCTGCTCCGCCAAGCATCTTCCGGGCTTTGTGAACAAGGCCGCCGAGCTGAAAGCCAAGGGCGTCGACACCATTGCCTGCGTGTCGGTCAACGACGCTTTCGTCATGGACGCCTGGGGCAAGGACCAGAAGGTCGGTGACAAGGTCATGATGCTCGCGGACGGCAGCGCCGATCTCGCCAAGGCGATCGGCCAGGTGCTCGACCTGACGGAACGCGGCATGGGCGTGCGCTCGACCCGCTATGCGATGATCGTCGACAACGGGACGGTCTCTCAAATGCTGGTCGAGGAACCGGGCGCGTTCGAGGTTTCCAGCGCCGAATACGTGCTCGGCAAGCTTTAAACCCGATACCGATAGAACGGCGGGTGCCACGCGCGCCCGCCGTTTTCTTTTGCGGCCGAACCGCGGCCGCTCGCGCTCTTGCAAAAGCGCAGCGGGCCGCCGGGTTGCCCCGACGGCCCGCGCCGACACCGTGATCTGGTCGAGGGTGCCATGACCGCCATTGGGTCTGTCTTGGCACGGACTCCCGCCGGTTTTGCGACGGCACCCTTGATTGCGTCATCCGCGTGTATCAGCGGGAGCCGCGTTCGCCATTTCCGAAAAGCCGCGCCCACCTTGGCCGAATGACGCGCTTCCTGTTTCCGGACCTGGGTCCGGAACGGTGTTTTCAGGAACGAACCCGAAAGCTCGGTCAAGAAAACCGGCGACGCAAGGACCACCCAGCCTCCACTAAACCCGCACCCACCGGAGAAAGAGGGCACGGACGCGAGACAACGATCATCCGCGACCTGCTTGCGCATGCCGCCCGAGGGCGGCGGCCAATGGCTGAGCCTTCAAAAAGACCACCAAATGCCTTAATCGCGAACGACACAGCTCCTACGTGTCAGTAAACGATGCTTGAAGCCTTGACGAGCGTCAATGAAAAAATGAAAAAATATCAAAAGTTAATCTCTTTACAAGATGAATATTTGTAATTAACAAAAAATCCACAGAATATCCACCGAGTTATGCAGAAAGGAAATTTGTCGCTTTTTCCATTATCGTCCCTTTTTCAACGGATTATCGTCAAATCCACATTCTGCTCACATAAATAACCGAATCGCGCAACGGTTCCCTGTTAGCAAATTGTTCGCAGAGAATACATGACGTCGATGCCTAGCGGCCGCGATCCAATTCCTTGAGCATGTCGGCTGAATCGGCGCCGATCACCATTCGAGCGATCTCGAAAGAGAACCCGGCGCGAGCCATCGCGGCCAGATCCCGCTTGAACGCCCCCTCCCGTTGGGTCTCGGGGCGAAACGGCCCCAATCGGCGGCGGCGGGCGAGAGTTACCGCAGCGTCAAGGTCAGGATCGCGGTGATCCTCCAGCAGGGTATCGATCGCCAGGTCCACGGTCGCGTGATCCAGCCCCTTTTCCGCCAGCTTGACCTTGATCATGCGGACCGAAAGGCCGCGATTGAACAGGGTCCGGGCGCGGGCTTCCGCAAAAGTTGCATCATTCAGGATACCGGAGCGGGTCAGCCGTTGGATGATCGACTCGATCCATTCCCGCGCGGTGTTCGGGTCGACGCCATCGGCCTCGGCGTATTTGAGGACCCGCCGTCCAAGCACCCGGCGCACCGACGCCGCCGACGCCGCGTACCGGCCGAGATAGTACAGGGCCGACTGATAAAGACGCTCCTCGCTCAGCTTTTTTGAGCGCCGCCTTCGGTGCTTGGATCCTTTCGCGGTGGTGTCTTGTACCCCGGCGGTGCTATTCTTCGTGCCGGTGGCAGCCTTCGGAAGGTGCATTGCCGTTCCCGCGTTGCGACCGCCGGAGTTCTGTTTTCCGGCACAGCCGTTCGTCAATAACGGGGATAACACAGGTTTCGTAATGATTTCAAATCAGTAAAAAAGGATATTTTAGTGGAAATTCATGTGAGTTTCCTCTGAAAGTCGTGGATTGAAATCGGCTGCCAGGCTCTTGGAATCCCTGTAGCATCCGAGATTCCTTTAGATAGTGGTTTAAGAGAACAAAATGGCGGTTCAAAGTCTGTTTCCGGATACAAACAAAGCCACCCTCAGGGGTACCGGGATACTGGGCAGCCAGACGATTCGCGAATGGGCCGGCTCGGGCCGTATCGAAAGTGACATCCCGGTCGAGGAACGCCAGATTCAGCCCGCCAGCATTGATCTGAGGCTTGGGCCCGTCGCGTATCGGGTGCGCGCGAGCTTTTTGCCGGGGCGCGCGGCTTCGGTCATGGACAAGCTGGAACGCTTTGAAATGCACCGCATCGACCTGTCCGAAGGCGCGGTGCTCGAAAAGGGTTGCGTCTATATCGTCCCGCTGCTCGAACGGTTGCGACTGCCGTCGGGTGTTTCGGGAGCCGCCAACCCGAAGAGTTCAACCGGACGCCTAGACGTCTTCACGCGTCTGATCACGGACTATACGGCCGAGTTCGAATCCGTGGTGCCGGGCTATCGCGGACCGCTTTATGCCGAGATCTCGCCGCGCACCTTCAGCATTCTCGTCCGCCAGGGGTCCTGCCTGAACCAGCTCCGTTTCCGCAGGGGAAATCCGCCGCCGGCGGACGCGGCCATGCGCCGGCTGCAGGAAACAGAGGGACTGGTGGATGCCGGCGAGATGGCGGCGGATATCAACAAGGGCGTCGCCATCAGTGTCGATCTCAAAGGCGACGTGGCTGGGCTGGTCGGCTATCGGGCCAAACCCCATACCGCGCTGATCGATATCGACAAGCCCGGAGCCTACGATGTCCTCGACTATTGGGAGCCCGTATACCGGACGCGCGGCAAGCCGGCGGAACTGATTCTGAACCCGGATGAATTCTATATCCTGATGTCGAAGGAATACGTGACCGTCCCGTTGGATCACGCGGCGGAGATGCGCGCCTACGACACCCGGGTCGGGGAATTCCGGGTTCACTATGCCGGATTCTTCGACCCGGGTTTCGGTCATGAGGCCGCCGGCGGCGTCGGAACGAGGGCGGTGCTCGAAGTGCGGTCCCACGATGTCCCGTTTGTCGTCGAGGACGGCCAGACCGTATGCCGGCTGGTGTACGAGCGGATGGTGGAAATACCAGAGAAGCTGTACGGCGCCGGCGGTGTCGGATCGAACTATCAGGGCCAGGGTCTGAAGCTATCCAAGCACTTCAAGGCCCCGTCCCGGGATTGACCGGAACGTCCGCGCCGCGCCGTCGGCCGCGATCTAGACCGAGATATCGACCTTGTTGCTTGACGACGCGGACTGATTGGTCTCGGCGATGACCCGCGCGGTCTCGACCGCACTTTGAACGACCTGAGCGTTGACCGCCTGGCTCTGTTTGGTGACGTTGAGAGCCACCACGGCCAGGGATTGTGCGGCGCCAGTCGAAGAAACTGCCATTTTCGTGCCTTTCCGGTCCTTCTGGACCAACCGTCTCTCAAACGATATCCCGCGTTCCCGGGATGGCGATGTATCCCTGACATGCGACGGCTGGCGATATCTTTCAATAATGATTCCCGTAGCGCCGGGAGTTCGCGTCAGAGGCGTGCGAAATCCCACGAATAGCGGCGATTCGCTCGCCCTTGACAATAAATGCGCCGAACGGTTTTATCCGTTTTCCAGAGCGTTCGCGTATCCGCGCGGGCGCTCTCTAGCTTTCAAGAAGGAGACGTCTCGTGGTTACATCGGTGATGCCCACCTACGGGCGGATCAACATCGCTTTCGAGCGGGGTGAAGGATCCTACCTGTACAGCACCGATGGGCGACGATATCTCGATTTCGCCAGCGGAATCGCGACGAACTCCCTTGGCCACGCGCATCCGCATCTGGTCGAGAAAATCCGCGAGCAGGCCGGCAAGCTGTGGCATGTCTCCAATCTCTACAATATTCCGGAACAACAGCGTTTCGCGGACCGGCTGGTGGCGAACTCCTTCGCCGACACCTGCTTTTTCTGCAATTCCGGCGCCGAGGCGATGGAGGGCGCGCTGAAGGTCGCGCGCAAGTATCACTTCGTGAAGGGGGATCCGGATCGCGAGGAGATGGTCTGCGCCACCGGCGCCTTCCATGGCCGGACCCTGGCGACCCTGTCGGCGGGGGACAATGCCAAGTATCGCGAGGGCTTCGGCCCGCGTCCGGGCGGCTTCGCCCATGTGGCGTTCGGTAATCTGAACGAAATGCGCGCCGCGATGAGCAACAAGACGGCGGCGATCGTGGTCGAGCCGATTCAGGGCGAAGGCGGCATCAATCCGGCCAGCGCCGACTATCTGAAAGAGCTCCGGAACATCGCCGACGAGTTCGGCGCGTTGTTGGTGTTCGACGAGGTTCAATGCGGCATGGGCCGGACCGGGCATCTGTTCGCTTATGAGATGTCGGGGGTCGCGCCGGATATCATGGCTCTCGCAAAGGGTCTTGGAGGCGGCTTTCCGGTCGGCGCGGTTCTGGCGTCGGAAAAGGGTGCGTCCGGCATGTCGCCGGGTACCCATGGCTCGACCTTCGGCGGCAATCCGATGGCGATGGCCGCCGCAAATGCGGTGCTTGATGTGATGCTGGAACCCGGCTTCCTCGGCAAGGTCAAGGAAACCGGGGCCTATCTGCGCAAACAGCTGGATGCCGTGGTTGCGCGCAATCCGAAGGTTTTGGAATCGGCACGCGGGGTTGGTCTGATGCAAGGCGTGAAATGCGTCTGCACCAATGGCGATCTGATGACGGCGACCCGCGAAGCGGGACTGCTGACCGTCGTTGCGGGTGGCAATGTGTTGCGTATTCTGCCGCCCTTGACGGTTTCCCGCGACGAAATCGACGAGGCGGTGGGGTATCTCGACACTGCTTGCGCCGCCGTCGCCAAATAGGGCATCGCCCAAGCACAGATAAGAAGTGGGGGCCGTGACGTGGCGGCAAGCACCCGACATTTTCTGGATCTCGACGACATCGACGAGGCCGACCTGCGCGGCATGATCGACCATGCGGTCGCCATGAAGCGCGGCGAGGCCGGCACCGATCAGCCGTTGCGCGGCAAGTATCTTGCGATGATCTTCGAAAAGCAGTCGACCCGCACCCGGGTCTCCTTCGAAGTCGGCATGAAGCAACTCGGCGGCGACGTGGTCGTTTTGAACGGCGGAGATCTGCAGCTCGGCCGTGGTGAAAGCGTGGCGGATACCGCCCGGGTTCTTTCCCGCTATGTAGATTGCATCATGCTGCGGACCTACGAGCGCGAAAAGATCACCGAAATGGCGCAGCATGCCACTGTGCCGGTGATTAACGGCCTTACCGACAGCACTCATCCTTGCCAGCTCATGGCCGATGTGATGGCCTTCGAAGAGCATCGCGGACCGATTCGGGGCCGCACCATCGCCTGGAGTGGCGACGGCAACAACATGGCGGCGTCCTGGATCCATGCGTCGGTGAAATTCGGATTCAATCTGAGGATCGCTTGTCCGTCGGAATTGAGGCCGGACCCGGCATTGTTTGACTGGGCCGCATCGCACGGTGGTTCGGTCGAATTGATGCACGATCCTGTCGCGGCGGTCCGCGGCGCCGATGGCGTGGTGACGGATTGCTGGATCTCCATGGGCGATGACGAGGCCAATCGGCACAATATCCTGGCTCCGTTCCGCGTCGACGACGCGCTGATGTCCAAGGCCAAGGACGACGCCGTGTTCCTGCACTGCCTGCCCGCCCATCGCGGCGAGGAGGTCACCGCGGAGGTCATCGACGGCCCGCGCTCGCTGGTCTGGGACGAGGCTGAAAACCGGCTGCATACCCAAAAGGCGATCCTCGCTTGGTGCCTTTCATGAGCCCAGGCCCATCAGTCCGCGGGGCCGGCCCGAAAGGCGATGGTATACTTCCCTTTCAGGTGGAGCCTTACGCCCTCAGAGGCCGTCTGGTGCGGCTGGGCCTGGCGGCGGAAACCATCCTCAATGCGCATGACTATCCCGAACCGGTTGCCCGGCTGCTGGCCGAAATGCTTGCCCTTGCGCCGTGCTTGGCCGGGGCTCTGAAATACGAGGGCGTCTTTACCCTCCAGGTGAAGGGAAACGGGCCGGTCAAGACCTTGATGGCGGACATTACCAGCGATGGAGCGCTCCGCGGCTACGCATCCTTCGACGGCGATGCGGTTGCCGCCCTGGCCGAGGAATACGGCGCCGAGGTCCCGCTGCAACGGCTGACCGAAGGTGGCTATATCGCTTTTACAGTGGACCAGGGCCAGCATGCCGAGCGCTATCAGGGGATTGTCGAACTCGCCGGCACGACACTGGCTGACTGCACCCACGCCTATTTCCACAACTCCGAGCAGTTGGAGACGGGAATCAAGGTCGCGGCCGGACGGTCGGCCACCGGTTCCTGGCGCGCCTCGGCGATGATGATCCAGAGACTCGCCTATGCGGGCGGAACCGGTGCGCCGAAAGGCGTTTCGGAAGACGAATATGATGAAGGCTGGCGGACCGCCGTGATCCTGATGAGCAGTTGCACGGCCGACGAGCTGCTTGACGAGGATTTGGTTCCCGAAGGCCTGCTGTACCGGTTGTTCCACGAAACCGGCGTGCGGGTGTATCCCGATCAGCAGGTGGCCGCGCAATGCCGCTGTTCCAAGGAGAAGGTCGAGCGGGTGCTGAAGTCGCTTACCGAGGAACAGTTGGAGGACATGACGATCGACGGCGCGGTTTCGGTGGTATGCGAGTTCTGCAAGTCCGAGTCACGCTATGACGGAGAGGCACTTGCGGCCCTCCGTCAAAGGCCCGACAATGTCCGTCGTGCATCCGCCTCGAGACGGACAGGATAGGGATCGGAACATGCTCGCATTTCTAAATGCCGCGTTCTCCCGGCGGGTCTTGCTGGCGCTGTTCACCCTGCCTTGGCTGCTGTCGGCATGCGAAACGCCGAATCCGGCGATCTCGTTCCCGGAACTGACCTTCGCTCACAAGCAAAAGATCAATCTCGAGGTTTCCAAGGTAGATATCATCAACGAATACCGGATGCCCTTCAAAATGCCGAATGTCGAGCATCTGGTGCCGATCGCGCCAGGCGCCGCCGCCGAGCGCTGGGCAGCCGATGTTCTGGTCCCCGTGGGCACCCGGCGTATCGCGCAGTTCGTGATCACCCGCGCGTCCGTGACGGAACGCAAGCTTGAGACGACAAAGGGTCTGAAGTCGATCATCTCCATCGACCAATCCGAAGAGTACGAGGCGGCTCTCGAAGCGCGGCTTGAGATCCATGACGGTAATCGCCGGGTCGCCGTCGCCACTGCTTCCGTCACCCGCTCGCAAACGGCGCGCGAGGATACGACACCGAACCAGCGCTCCAAGCTCTGGTATGCCCTGGTCGAAAGGCTGATGCTCGAGTTCGATGGCGAGATGCGCAAGCAGGCGGGCACATACCTCGGTGACTTTATACGTTAGCCGTCCGTTGAGATCCCGCGCGCTATCAAACACCCCAGGAGACAGACGCTCCTCTAGGGTCGTGCAAAGCGGCGTTTAGACGTTATCCAGCGCCTCAATCATTTCCGCCAGACCCAACACCCTGCGAGCCTCCTCGACATGCAGGTTCTCGATCAGTTGGCCATCGAGAAGCACGACGCCCGAGCCCGCCGCTTCCGCCTCACCGTGAACCTGGATGATCCGGCGCGCCCGGTCGATCTCCTCGGCGGATGGTCCGAATATCCGGTTCGCGGCTTCCAGGGTTTTCGGGTGGATCAGGGTTTTGCCGTCGAAGCCCATCGCCGCACCCTGCCGGCAGATTTCGGCAAAGCCCGC
This sequence comes from Alphaproteobacteria bacterium, assembly GCA_038116915.1. Classification (GTDB taxonomy): domain Bacteria; phylum Pseudomonadota; class Alphaproteobacteria; order Thalassobaculales; family Thalassobaculaceae; genus JADHLJ01. Next base: position 1,759 of record JAYOEU010000022.1, on the reverse strand, counting down.
TTCATCGGACAGATCCAAATGCACGCCGTCCATAATGGCAAGGCCGTGTGCGCGCGCGGCGAGCAGGCAGAAACCCAGGCTGACCATCATCGGCTCGCGGCCGGGTGTGTGCCGGGCGCGCAAATCCTTCGTGAGATCCGATGTGCCCATGACAAGGGTGGCGAGACGCTGGGTGGCGCCGGCGATGTCGTTTGCCGCCAGCACACCGCAAGGGCTCTCGATCATGCACCAGATCGTGAGGTCGGGGGGAGCTCCGGCCTCATCAAGTCGGGCCTCGGCGGCCCGCACCTCGTCGGCGCTTTCGACTTTGGCAAGCAGCACCGCGTCAGCGCCCGACAGGGCGATCGCCGCCATGTCCGGTTCATGCCAGGGTGTTCCGGTGCCGTTCGCCCGGATCACCAACTCCCGCCTGCCGTAACCGCCCTGGCGGACAGCCGCGACGGCCTGGTGTCTTGCGGTTTCCTTGCTGTCCGGCGCAACCGCGTCCTCCAGGTCCATAATGATCACGTCGGCGGCCAGGGTTCGGGCCTTTTCCAGCGCCCGGGCATTGGATGCGGGCATGAAAAGGGCCGAACGGCGCGGGCGCGAGGTGGCGGGCATGGTCGATGTCCTCATGGATGACTGAAAATCCTTGCGCCGCCAGCTTATCGCGTCAGCTCCGCCCGGAAAATCTCCTGGACCCGGCCGTTCGGGTTGACCAAGCTTCGCATCGTCCCGCAACGAGCCGTAGTGTCAGTGACATGGCCATCCTCAGCATCCAATCCGCCGTCGCCTATGGTCATGTGGGCAATGCGGTCGCGGTTCCGGCATTGCAGACGCTAGGGCACGAGGTTTGGCGGGTCGATACCGTGGCGTTCTCCAATCATCCGGGACATGGCCGCTTTGCGGGCGAGGTCCGCTCGGCCGCGGAAATCGGCGCGATCCTCAGCGGACTCGAAACGCTCGGAGTTTTCGGAGAATGTGAGGCGGTTCTTTCGGGCTATTTGGGCGAGCCGGGCACCGCCACTCCGGTCGCCGAGACGGTCCAAGCCGTTCGGCGCGCCAATCCAAGATCTCTCTACGTTCTGGACCCGGTGATCGGCGACGATGGCCGGGTTTTCGTGCGTGACGGCGTGCCGGAGGCGATACGGGACCAGCTCATGCCGCGTGCAGACATTGTTCTGCCCAACCTCAGCGAGCTTGCCTGGTTGACCGGATTGCCCACCGATGACTTCGCCCAACGCTTGACGGCGGCCCGCGCCATCCTTGCCCGGGGGCCAAGTCTCGTGGTCATCACCGGCGTCGCGGAAGCGGACGAGATGGCGTCCTATGCCATCAGCGGCGAGTCCGTCTGGCGCGCGGCGGCAATACGGCGGGAAAGCCGGTTCAACGGAACGGGTGATCTTTTCGCCGCGTTGTTCGCGGGTTGGTTCCTGCGGTCACGAGATCCCGCCCGCGCCCTCGCGGTGTCCGTGGCGGGCCTCGATTTGATCACCGGAGAAACGGAGCGCCGGAGCGTCCCGGAACTGGCGCTGATCCCGGTCCTGGAAAAACTCGCCAGGACCGGGGAGTGCGAGCCCGCGCCTCGTATCGGCTAAGCGCCAAGACCAGGTTTACGCCGCCTTGCGCAGATGCAGTTCAACCAGGGTTTCCGCGATCTGAACCGCGTTCAAGGCGGCTCCTTTGCGCAGATTGTCGGAGACGCACCAGAACACGAGCCCGTTTTTCACGGTCGGGTCCTTGCGGATCCGGCTGACATAGACCGCGTCCTCGCCGGCGC
>JAYOEU010000021.1:10230-37038 GCA_038116915.1 Alphaproteobacteria bacterium | reverse complement strand
TGGAAGAGATCTGCATGCTCGACCAGATGAGCGGCGGGCGGCTGGATTTCGGCATCGGGCGTGGGATCTCGCCGATCGAGAACGCCTATTTCGGCATCACCCCGGAGCAGGCTCCGGCCATGTACCGGGAGGCCTTCGAGCTGATCCGCCGGGGCCTCGCCATCGGGGCCGGCGGCGGCGGCGATCTTTTCTTCGACGGAACCTACTACAAGGTCAAGGAAATGCCGGTCGTCCTGAAGCCGGTGCAAAACCCGCACCCGCCGCTCTGGATGGGCGTCGGGCTGCCGGACAGCGCGGTCTGGCCGGCCGAGAACGGGATCAACATCATCTCCAACCAGACGGCCGAGCGGGTGCGCGCGGTGACCGACCGCTACCGCGCGACCTGGGCGGCGGCGGGGCGCAAGGAGGACGATCTGCCGTGCATGGGGATGACGCGGCATGTGGTTATCGCCGAGGACCGCGAGGCGGCGCTGGAGGTGGCGCGCCGGGCCTACAAGCCATGGCGCGCCGGCTTCTATCGGCTCTGGGACCGGCATGGCTCGGCTCCGATCGGCGTCTCCTTTCCCAATAGCTTCGACGAGTTGATCGAGGCCGGGCAAGCCATCGCCGGCACTCCGGACGAGGTCGCCGAGGTCATTCGCACGCAGTCCGAGGCGGCGGGCATCAACTACTTCCTCTGCCGTTTCGCCTTTGGGGACATGACCTTGGAGGAAGCCCGGCGGTCGGTGGATCTGTTCGCGGGGGTGCGGGCGTCGTTAAAGGCGTAGCGCACTCGACAATCCCGGCAACCCCATTGCCACACTTCTGTTTTCAGGCACACTCGCCCGATCGCTCGTCCTTCGGAGGTTCCCATGCCTGTCCCCAACCAGCCAGCCCTCGGCGATCATCTGATCCGCTACACCTCCGAGTCCTTCCCCGAGATCATTGTCCGCGCCAAGGGGTCCTGGGTCTGGGACAAAAATGGGCGCGCGATCCTGGATTTCACCTCTGGGCAGATGTGCTCAACCCTCGGGCATAACCATCCGGCGATCGTCGAGGCGATCAAGGGGGCCGCCGACAACTCCATCCATCTGTTCAGCGGGATGATTCCCGATACGGTCGCCGAACTTGCCGAGGACATGGCCGAGATCCTGCCGCCGCCGCTTTCCAAGTCGATGTTCCTCAATACCGGCGGTGAGGCCAACGAGGCGGCGCTGAAGCTAGCCAAGTTCGCGACCGGCGGGTATGAGACCGTGGCTCTCGGCGGCTCCTGGCATGGCGCGGGTGGTGGCGGTGCGGCTGTGTCGATGGCGAGCGACCGCAAGAACCACGGCCCGACCATGCCCGGGGTCTACGCGATCCCGGAGCCGAACGCCTATCGCTGTCCGGTGGAGCATTGCCGGGATGCCTGCGACCTCACCTGCATGCGGATCGGATTCAGGATGATCGACATGCAGTGGACCGGCGATTCCGCCGCGGTGATCGCCGAGCCCATCCTGTCCGCCGGCGGGGTTATTGTGCCGCCCGACGGCTATTTCCAGGCGCTCCGGCGGGAATGCGAGGCGCGGGGCCTTATGCTGATCTTCGATGAGGCGCAGACCGCCTTCGGACGCATCGGCGAATGGTTCTCGGCCAGCGGCCTCGGTGTCGTTCCGGACATCATGTCGGTTTCCAAGACCCTCGGCGGCGGCATCCCGCTCGCGGCCACGATCACCTCCGACGAAATCGAGCGGACGGCGTATGAACGCGGCTTCTCGCACTATACCAGCCACGTTTCCGACCCCTTGCCGGCGGCGGTCGGGATCGCGGTGCTCAAGACCCTGAAAAGCGAGAACCTGATCGAGCGGGCACGCGAGACCGGAGCGTATCTGCGTGACCGGATGCTGGACCTGCAACAGAAATACGAGGTGATCGGCGATGTGCGCGGCCAGGGTCTGCTGATCGGCGTGGAGCTGGTGGAAGACCGCGAGGGACGGGTGCCCCATCACAAGCTCGGCGCGATGACGACGGAGCGGTGCCTGGAGCTCGGCCTCTCGATGAACATCCGCCGCCGCCCCGAGCGTGGCTCGGTCTGGCGCATCGCCCCGCCGCTGACGGTTACGACGGAAGAGATCGACACCGCCGCCGCGATCCTTGACCAGGCGCTGGGCGAGTCGCTGGACCGGATGGCGCGCGCCTGAAACGTGTGAAACGGTCGCTAGTATGCCCGTTCAACGCAGAAATCGACGACTTCGGTCAATGCCCGCTTGGGCTCTCCGTCCGGGAACAGGCCGAGCGCGTCGCGGGCGATCGCCGCGTAATGACGGGCCCGTGCCACCGTGTCGGCCAAGGCGCCATGCTGCTGGATCAGCCCCTGCGCGCGCTCGAGATCGCCGGCGTTCTGATCCAGATCCTCCAGGCAGCGGCGCCAGAAGGTCCGCTCCTCCTCGGTGCCGCGCCGGAAGGCCAGGATCACCGGAAGCGTGATCTTGCCCTCCCGGAAATCGTCGCCGACCGTCTTGCCGAGTTCGGCCTGCTTGGCGGAATAGTCGAGCGCATCGTCGATCAGCTGGAATGCGACCCCGAGATTGGTGCCGTAAGCGTCCAACGCGTCTTCCTCGGCCTTAGGCCGGCCCGCCACGACCGCGCCGATCCGGGCGGCGGCGGCGAACAAGGCGGCGGTCTTCGACTGGATGACTTCGAGATAAGCGGTCTCACCGGTCGCCGTGTCGTTGGTGGTGATGAGTTGCTGCACCTCGCCCTCGGCGATTACCGCGGACGCGCTGGACAGGATTTTCAGAACCTGAAGCGAGCCGTCCGCGACCATGAGCTCGAAGGACCTGCTGAACAGGAAGTCGCCGACCAGGACGCTTGCCTGGTTGCCCCAGACCGCGTTGGCGGATTCCTGACCGCGTCTGAGGTTGCTCTCGTCGACCACATCGTCGTGCAGCAGCGTCGCGGTATGGATGAACTCGACACAGGCGGCGAGCCGGACATGGCGGTCTCCGCCATAGCCGCACAGCGCCGCCGCTCCGAGAGTGAGCATCGGACGGAGCCGCTTGCCGCCAGCCGCGATCAAATGACCCGCAAGTTGCGGGATCAGATGAACCGGGCTTTGCATATGTTCCAGAATCGTCGCATTGACCCGATCAAGATCGGCGCTGACCAGCCGCAATAGCGGCTCCAACGACGCTTTCGGTCCGCCGCCGTTTTTCTTGAAATCGATGATCGCCGCCAAAGCCCCACTCCGTTCAACTTGACGATTCCCCGCGCGGCAGAATAGGACTGGTTTTCCACCGGTCAACCCTGGCGATCGTCACGCGACCCCACGCCGCATGCGGTTGGCGCCAAAATGTCGGATGCGCTGATGAAGGAATTGCTCCGTTCAACCGACGTTGTCCACCTGTCCTTTCTTACGGCGTTGCTGAAGGACGGCGGAATCGAAGCGGTGATCCTGGACAATCATATGAGCATTCTTGAGGGCAGCGGCAACGCCATTCCCCGCCGTCTCATGGTCAGCACCGATGATCACGACGAAGCACGGCGGATACTCGAGGACGCCGGTGAGCAGCTCGACATCCACTGAACCGGCGTTCACCCGCGACGCCTTGCTGGCCGGCAAGGTGGCTCTCTGGCAGCCGACGCGCGGCTATCGCGTGGCGGTTGATCCGGTGCTTTTGGCGGCGGCGGTTGAACCGAAGGCGGGTGACCGGGTTCTGGACATGGGCTGCGGTGTAGCCGCCATTTCGCTTTGCCTGCTGGCGCGATGCCCGGACATCAGCGTGGTCGGGCTGGAGCGAAATGTGGATCTCGTCGATCTGGCCCGTCGCAATGCGGCGGAAAACGGATTTGCGCCGCGCCTTGAAATTCTTCAGGGATCAGTTGCAGAGCCGCCGGCGGCCATTGCGCCCGGCAGCTTCGATCGGGTGCTCATGAACCCGCCCTATTTGGAAGCGGGTGCCGCGACCGCCTCGCCGGACCATATGCGGCATTCGGCGAATATGGAGGGGGAGGAGGGGCTGAAGGCCTGGATCGATGCGGCGGCGCGGGCGCTCAAGCCCAAGGGCAGTATCGCCATGATCCACCGTTCCGACCAGATCGACCGGGTCATCGCCACTCTGATCGGTGGGTTCGGAGAGATCGTCATTCATCCGCTTTGGCCTAAGGCGGGGCATCCGGCAAAGCGGCTGATCGTGCGGGCCCGCAAGGATGTTCGCACGCCGGCTCGGATCGACGCCGGGACTGTGCTGCACCAGGCTGACGGCACTTACACAGAGGCCGCCCGCAGGCTTTTGGAGGGTGCCTCCTTGGCATCAAGTCTGACTTTATAAAGATTTTTCTTGATTTAATGGCTTGGTATGCGAAGCTTCCTCTTGAACAATCGGAGGAATGCCCATGTCGACCGCCGAAGTGCTTGGCTCGTCCGCTGATCCGAACAGCGGCGTCTCTTCCGACTGGATCGAGGGTCCGGTCTTGTCCGAGATAGCGCCGGGCGAACGGCGAATCCTGCGCGCCGGCGGAAAGCAAATCCTGTTGATCCGAACGCGGGACCAGGTTCACGCCTGCAACAATCGGTGTCCGCACGAGGGCTATCCACTGATGGAGGGGTCGGTTGCATCGGACGATGGAGGCTGCGTTCTGACCTGCAATTGGCACAATTGGAAATTCGATCTCCTATCCGGCGAGACCTTGGTGGGCGGCGACCGTTTGCGGCGCTATCCGGTGGATGTCCGGGACGGCGTGATCTGGCTCGACGTCGCCGATCCGCCGGCGGAGCAACAGATTGCGAGCGCGCTGGAGAATCTCCGGGACAGTTTCGAGGATCATGAATATGACCGCATGGCCCGCGAAATCGCCCGGCTTGAAAAGGCCGGAGGCGACCCTTTGGACGCGGTGCGCCGTGCCATCGACTGGACCCACCGGCGCTTCGAATACGGCACCACCCACGCCCTGGCGGCGGCGCCGGACTGGCTTGACCTGCGTGGCCGGCTGGCAGGCGGGGATGCGACGCGGAACCTTGTGCCCTTGCTGGAGATTGTCGGCCATCTCTGCTGGGACAGTCTGCGCTGGCGGGAATTCCCGTTTCCGGACGGACAGAAGACTTTTGATCCGGAGGCACTGGTCCAGGCGATCGAGGACGAGGACGAGGCCGCCGCGATGGCTCTGGTCAGGGGCACCTTGTCGGAAAGCGCGGGAGTGACGGCATTGGATGGGCCGCTCAGCCGGGCCGCCGCCGCGCATTACCAGGATTTCGGCCATTCGATGATCTTCACCTATAAGGCCCGCCAGCTTGTCGAGGCCCTGGGTGAGGATATGGCGGTCCCGGTTTATCTCAGTCTCACGCGTTCCCTGGTTTATGCCAGCCGTGAGGATCTGATTCCCGAGTTCCGCGCCTATGGCAAGACCCGTGCGGCCTGGAATGGGGCCGGTCGAGCGCCTGTGGACGGCGAGACTTTCCGTCATCTGGGCGTCAACCAGGCCCTGGAGACGGCCTTGTCCGCGTCGGCTGATCCCGCCGGTCTGTTCGACGCCCTCGTGAGCGCCGCGGCGTGGCAGATGCTGCATTTCGACATGGCCGTCATGAACCAGGATCACCGTCCGGTGCCGGACAACATCAACTGGCTCGACTTCACCCACGCCCTCACCTTCGCCAATGCCGGGCGGGTACAGGCGGAACGGCATCCCGAAATCTGGCCGGATGTGCTGCTGCAGCTTGCCTGCTTTACCGGACGCAATGCGAAGTATACCGACGCCGATCAGAACGTGTCGGTCTGGCTTGTCCATGACCCCCTTGCCTTCCTCGACGAAGCCAGCCGCGAGGTTTTCGACCATGGCCAGTTCGAGTACATCGTCTCGGCCCATCTGGTGAAGCTGACGGTGGCCGCCCGCGAAGAGATCCTCGCCCGGCCCGACGCGCCTTGGGCCGGCCTTGTCGCGGCGTCGGTGAACCGGTTCCTGAACTCCCCGCTCAAGCGCAAGCACACGACACGTACCGCGCGGCAGGCCTTGGGCTTCGTCGCGGCGGAGGGGTGAGGAAGCAAGCGAGGGACGGAATGCCGACGGTGTTCCGACAGGTTCAAATCCGCCCGTCGTAACTCCCGCGCGGGATCTTGGCGGCGATCACCGTGTAGGTGTCGGCCCGAAGCGCGTCGCGCATGGCGGTCTCCAAGGCTCCGCGATCCTCGACCGTGACGCCGTTTCCACCGAGGGCCTTGGCGACGGCCTCGAAATCGGTCTCGGTCATGTCGACACCGGCATTGGCGTATTTCATTTCGCGCTGTTTTTTCTCGATCAGCGCCAGCGAGGCATCAACGAAGACCACCACGACAACCGGGACCTTGAGGTCGCGCAGGGTGACGAGCTCGCCCAACACCATTTCCAATCCGCCGTCACCGGTGAACGCGATGACCGGACGGTCCGGGGCGGCAAGCTTGGCGCCGGTCGCCAGAGGTAAGGCGCAGCCCATGGTGCAGAGCCCGGTGGACTGCAACACGGCGTGCGGGACATAGGCCTCCCAGACCTGGCTGAAGAGGATCCGGTGGGCGCCGGAATCCACCGTGACCACCGTGTCGCGCGGAGCGACCTTGCGGATCGTGGTGGTGATCGCTGCGGGACCCCAGGCCTCGTTCTGGCCGAAGGCGCCGGCCAAGGTCTGGCGGGCCGCGGCGGGGGCGCCGTCGGGCCAGGTGGCGTGGCGCCCGACGCCGGCCGAGATGGCGTGAATCCCTTCCGCGATGTCACAGACGAAGCTGATCGGCGCCTGATGCATGTAGGAGTATTCCGGCGCCGCCAATATCTCGACCACCCGCTTGTCCGCCGCGTTCCAGGGTGCGCGCCAGCCGGTGCGCATCTCGATCGGGTCATAACCGGCAAGCAGGATGAAATCCGCCGCCTCGATCAGCGGCATCAGGCTCTTGTCGGCGAGCGGAGAGAGACCGGCTCCGCCGAGACTCATCGCCTCGTCGTCGGCGATCAGACCCTTGGCCTTGTAGCTTGCGATCACCGGAGCGCCATGGGCCTTTGCGAAGGCGGTCACGGCCTCGCCGGCGTTCTGAAGCACGGCGTCGAGACCGGCAATCACCAGCGGCCGCTCCGCTTCGGCAAGCCATTGCCGCGCAGTCTCAAGCTCGGGGCTCTCGGCCGGCGCGATCGGTGCCCGGGCTGTTCGCGGTTTCGGAAGCGGGCCCTTGTGGATCTGGGCGGCGACGGCGATCGGCACGTCGAGATGCACCGGGCCGGGCCGGCCTTCGGTGGCGATGGCGACGGCCTTGTCGATCAGGGCGGCGACATTGCCGTCGGGAACCGTGAAGCTCGCCTTGCAGATCGGCCCGAATACCGCACGATGGTCGAAGACCTAGTGGTTGTAGGTCACCGCATCGGCGGGGTCCACGCAACCGGTCAGCACGATCAGCGGCACCCGGTCCTGTTGAGCGTTGGCGGTGACGTTGACGGCGTTGGCGGCGCCCGGCCCGACGGTGGCAACCAGCACGCCGGGGGCGCCGGTCATGTGGTAGGTCCCCTCGGCCATGAAGCCGGCGGCGTTTTCGTGCTTGGCGCGGATGAAATCGATCCCGGCCTTTTCCAAGCCGTCGACCAGGGTCAGAACCTCGCCGCCGGGAATGCCGAACGCGGTTCGCACTCCCGCCTGATATAGCCGCCGGGCGATGATATCGGCGGTTCTAAGGCCATCGCTTCCGCCGTCGGTCGCGGGAGCGGGGGCCCTGGCTGTCGGCATTTCGGGTCCTATTCGGCGGCTTGCAGGCGCGCCGCTTCCTCGGCCAGCTCCGCCAGTTTGGTGAAGCCGTCGCGGGTTTGCGGCAGCTTGCGGTCCAGGATGCGCGAGGCCACCACCGTGCGCAAGATCTGAGCGGTGCCTCCGCCGATCGTGAACATCCGCGCGTCGCGGGCCAGCCGCTCCATCGGATAGTTGCGGGAATAGCCGCGCGCGCCGAACACCTGAAGCGCGTCAGTGGTGACTTTCAGCGCCATCTCGGAAGTGAAGATCTTGCCTTGCGCCGCCAGGGTGGGGTCCGGGAAAGGACTGCCGTTGTGGCCGGCGCTCAGCGCCGCGCGGTGCAGAAGCGAGCGCGCCGCCTCAATCTGTACCGACATGTCGGCCAGCATCCATTGCAGACCCTGGAACTCAGCGATCGGGCGTCCGAACTGCTCACGCTCCTGGGCAAAGGCAAGCGCGTTGCGATAGGCGCCGACCGCGAGCCCCAGCGCCACGGTGCCGGCACCCACACGTTGTGAGTTGTAGGCGTTCATCAGATCCGCGAAGCCGCGTTTGAAGCCGGACGGGGGCATCAGCACCATGTCGGCCGGGATTTCCAGATCCTCGAAGATGATCTCGGTCTCGGGGATGCCGCGCAGACCCATGGTCGGCTCGCGCGTGCCGATACGCAGACCCTCGGCCTCGTCCCGGATCGCCAAAAATCCGCCGATCCCGAGCTCGCTGCCGTCCTCGTCGAACACCCGGGCAAAAATCAGGTGCAGACGCGAGACGCCGCCGCCGGTGATCCAGTGCTTCTTGCCGTTGATGATGAATTTGTCGCCGCGTTTGTCGGCGCGGGTGGTCATCTGGCTTGCCGCGCTGCCGGCGTCGGGCTCGGTGATGCAGATCGCCGGTTTGTCGCCCGCCAGCACCATGTCGGCCGCCATGCGCTTTTGAGCCTCGGTCCCGTAGTGAATGACCGCCGAGATCGCGCCCATGTTGCCCTCGACGACGATCCGTCCGGTCGGCCCGCAATAGGACGCCATCTCCTCGACCACGAGATTGGCCTCAAGGAAGCTTCGGCCCGGCCCGCCAAGCTCGCGCGGGACCGTCATTCCCATGAAGCCGGCCTCGGTCAAAGCCTTCACGTTGTCCCAGGGATATTGCTCGGTCCGGTCGGTCTCGGCCGCGTTCCCGGCGACCAATGTCGAGGCGAGTTCCCGCGCGCGGTCGCGCAACTTGATCTGTTCGGCGGTCAGGTCGAAGGACATGGGCTTTTGACACTCCGATAGAGGATCACGAATTCGTGAGCATTGTGCGATTCGCGAAGTCGTAAGGCAAACGAATAAAATTGATATTTTACTTCAAAAAAATTGAAGTATAGTCCCGCGATGTCCCTGCGTCAGTTGGAAACCCTGGTCGCGATCGCCGAAGCCGGAAGCTTTCATGGCGCCGCCGGCCGATTGGGCATCACCCAATCGGCCGTCAGCATGCAGATGAAGGCGTTGGAACAGGATCTCGGAACCGCGCTGTTCGACCGGTCCCGCCGGCCACCGGTCCTGCGTGAATCCGCGGCGCCTCAGGTCGACCGGGCGCGGCGCATCGTGCGCCTCTATCAGGATTTCCGCGTCGCCGCGCTTGCCGAAGGGACGGTATCGGGGACCTTGCGGATCGGGGTCATCCCGACGGCGAGCACGGGGATTCTTCCGGATGCTCTTGCGTTGCTTCGCGAGCGAACACCGAGGCTTCAGGTCAGGATCGAGAACGAGTTGTCGACCGAACTGATCCGCCGGGTTGAGAGAGCGATGCTGGACGCGGCGATCCTGACCGAGCCGCCCCGGCTGAACGCTGGCCTCAGGGCGCGGACGATCCTGCGGGAACTCCTGCTGGTCGTGGCGCCGGGCGACAGTCCGGGAGAAACCGATAGGGACGTGCTCGCCGCCTTGCCGTTCGTGCGCTTCAACCGCCGCGCGGGTGTCGGCTGGGCGATTGACGCGGCGCTTCGCGAACGGCGCATAGAGGTCAGGGAACGCATGGAGCTGGATTCGATCGAATCGATCCTGATGATGGTTTCACGCGGCCTCGGCGCGGCGGTTGCGCCGGAAAGGTCGATTTCCGCGGAGCAGCGCGCGTTGCTGAAGTGCCTGCCGTTCGGCGACCCGCCCCTCTATCGCCGGGTCGCACTGGTCGAGCGCGATGGGGCGGACCAGTCGGCTCTCACCGATGCGCTGCATGATGCTCTGATCGAAGTCGCGGGCCGGCTCGGGACCTGAAAAATCGGCCGGCGGGATAACGGGCGTGACATTCGCCGGTTCTTCCCTACATAGGCAGTGCGTCCAATCGCAAGGTCGCGTTCGGGGATGACGTCCGACGTCCGCGAGGGGGGGAGAGACATGGCCGAAACGCAAGCTATCGATCGCACGGCGGCGACCATGGCGGCAGGCGCGCGAGACCGTCCGGCAAGGCCCGATCCGATCACGGCGGCCCTGGAAGCGGATAAACGCGAGGGCCTGTTGCTCGCGGTCAAGGCGCGATGGGTCGCCTTGCTGTTTATCGGTCCCTTCCTGGTCTCCCTGAACCCGACTTGGTCGGTTCTCTATTACGAGGTTCTGCTCGCAGGGTTCGCGCTGATCGGCTGGCTCCAGATCAAGGTGGGCCGGCTTGGAAAATCCCCTATGGAACTGGCGCTGATCTTTTGTGATTTGGGGCTGATGACGGTGGCGCTTGTCTTGCCGAATCCGTTTTGGCCGAGCGTCGTGCCTTTGGAGATGCAATACCATTTCGGCGGTTTCATTTACTTCTTCATTTTCCTGGCCGGCGCGACCTTGGCCTATTCCTGGCGCACCGTTTTGGCTTACGGCGTCTGGACCGGCGCTTTCTGGATTCTCGGCTTGGTCTGGGTGTCCTATCAGCCGGCGACGCTGCCGGAAATTTCGGCTCAGATTCAAACGATCCTGGCGAACTATCCGCACATGCTGGAGCATCTTGATCCGAACGACCCGCAAATTTCCCGGCGTGTTCAGGAGATCTTCGTATTCATGATTGCGGCCGGAATTCTCGCCCTGGCGGGACGGCGGACCAACAATCTGCTGCGCAGGCAGGCGGCGGCGGCTCGTGAGCGGGCAAATCTCGCGCGGCATTTCCCGCCGAATATCGTCGACCAGTTGGCGCATCGCGATCAGCCGCTGGGGGCCGTGCGCGATCAGGACGTTGCCGTGATGTTCGTCGATATCGTCGGCTTCACCCATTTCGCCGAGCATCGCGAGGCGGGCGAGGTGGTCGGGACGCTGAGGGAGTTTCACAGCCGCATGGAAACCGCGGTTTTCGACCATAACGGTACCCTGGAGAAGTTCCTGGGGGACGGCCTGATGGTGACCTTTGGCACGCCCGAGCCCGGTCCGCGTGATGCCTCGAACGCTCTCGCTTGCGCCGAAGCAATGGTTGCCGCCATGGACCAGTGGAACACAGAGCGCGGACGCATCGGCGCCGAACCGATACGGATTTCCATCGGCGTCCATTTCGGCCGGGTCGTGCTTGGCGATATCGGCTCGGAACGGCGGCTGGAATTCGCGGTGCTCGGCGACGCGGTCAACGTGGCAAGCCGGCTGGAGCATCTCACGCGGGAACTGGGGGTACGGGTCGCGGTTAGCGGCGATCTCGTCGCGGCGTTCAAACGCGAAGCCGGCGTGGATGCCGGGCAACGACTTTCACGCCTGGATCGGGTGGATTCCCGCGCCCTGCGCGGCCGCGAGGATGCAACCGAGATCTGGACGCTTTGAGCGGCGTCGGAACGAAAAGGTTCAGACCATGACGATAGGCGAGGTCATCACGGTCAATGACCGCATGCAAAGCGACTACAGCTATACCCTGGTGGCGCCCGAGGGTGGGGATTTCGCGCCCGGCTTCACCCCCTATTGCCCGCCGGCGCGGATGCTCGAGCTTGGGGTCTTCGAGGGCAAGTATCTGAACGACTGCGCGGGCGAGTTTCCCCCCTCCTGGTACGAGAACGCGCGTCTGAGCGACGTGCCGGACGTCAATCTCAACCATTTCGCCATCAAAAGCCGTCAGCCGCTTTCGGTCTGGCGGCAAAACGGCTGGATCATCGAGCCCGACCCGCGCGGCTGGTTCCAATGGTACTGCCGCTACTGGCGGGGCCGCCGTCTGCCCGATGTGGACGCGCGCCAGATCAAACGCTGGCGCGCCTTCGCGCGCCATGCCGGCCAGATCCGCGCCAATTGCGAGCCGGGTGATATCTTCTGCCGCCGCCGCCAGCGCCAGGGCCTGCTGCAATGGGCGCATGACCCGTTCATCTGAGACCTCGCGGGATCACCTCCCATTCGTGACGCCAGGGCGCTTGAGCCTTCGCGAAGCAGGGCTTGCGCCTGGGCGCGCGATTGCCCAACCTTGCCGGTAATGGTGTTCCCGACTTGGAGTTCCCGATGCCCGGACCGCTCGATGGATTTCGCGTGATCGACATGACCAGCGTGATCTCGGGACCGCTTGCCACCATGATGCTGGCCGATCAGGGAGCCGAGGTGATCAAGATCGAGAACCCCAACGGCGGCGACTTCACCCGTGCCATGTCGAACCGCCAGGGCGGGTTTTCGGCCTCGTTCCTGAACAATAACCGCTCCAAGCGTTCGGTCGCGGTGAACACCAAGGACCCGCGCGGCATGGACCTAGTGAAGAAGTTGCTCAAGGATGCGGACGTCTTCGTCCAGAACATGCGGCCCGGTGTGATCGAACGGATCGGCCTCGGCGAGGATGTCGTTCGGGGGATCGCGCCGGAGATCATCTATGTCTCGATCAGCGGCTTTGGCGATCGTGGTCCCTTCGCCCAACGTCCGGTCTATGACCCGCTGGTCCAGGCGCTCTCCGGCCTGACCACCATTCAGGGCGGCTCCGACGAGGCGCGGCCCCGGCTGGTGCGCACGATTGTACCGGACAAACTGACGGGCGTTATGGCGGCCCAGGCGATCACCGCCGCCCTGCTCTCGCGCGAGCGGACCGGAAAGGGCCAGCATATTCGCTTGTCGATGCTCGACAGCGTCGTCAACTTCCTCTGGCATTCCGATATGGCGAGCCAGACTTTCGTCGGCGGAGAGTTTCCCCAGGAGATGGCGCAGAGCTTCATCGACCTGATCTACGAGACCAAGACCGGCTATATCAGCGTCGCGGTGAATACCGACAAGCAGTGGACCAATCTGGCCCACGCGCTCGGCCATCCGGAATGGCTGGAGGACCCGCGCTTCGCCACTCCGGCGCTCCGGCATGCGAATATCAACGACCGGCTCGGCCTGACCCAGGAGGCGCTGTTGACCAGAAGCGCGGAGGAGTGGCTTGCGATCCTGGAGAAGGCCGACGTTCCCTCGGCTCCGATCCTGCGCCGGTGCGATGTGATGCATCATCCGCAGATCCAGGCGAACGAGACGGTCAGGGAATACCCGCATCCCGAGGCGGGCCTGCTGCGCCAGGCCCGTCCGGCGGCCCAGTTCTCCGGCACCCCGCCGGAGATCACTCGCGGCGCGCCTCGGCTCGGCGAGTTCACGACGAACGCGATGCGGGCATTGGGCTATGACGAGGACACCATCGCCAAGCTCGCCTCCGATGGCGTGATCCTGGCGGGCGCAAACAAACAGGCGGCGGAGTGAGGCCATGCTGGACTTCTATTTTTGGCCGACTCCGAACGGCTGGAAAGTTGCGATCCTGCTCGAGGAACTGGGGATTCCCTACACCACCCATCCGGTGAACATCTCCAAGGGGGATCAGTTCAAGCCCGAATTCCTGGCGATCAGCCCGAACAACCGGATGCCGGCCATCGTCGATCACGATGTCGAGGGCGAACCCGTCAGCGTCTTCGAGTCCGGCGCCATCATGTTCTACCTCGCCGAGAAGACCGGCCGCTTTATTCCGAAAGACCCGCGCGGCCGCAAGGAGGCGCTGGAATGGCTGTTCTGGCAGACCGGCAATCAAGGTCCGATGGCGGGTCAGCTCAGCCATTTCGTGAACTACGCGCCGGGCGAACACCCCTATTCCCACACCCGCTATGCCAATGAGTATGACCGTTGCGTCGGCGTGCTGGAACGGCGTCTCGGGGGCCGGGAGTTCGTGCTGGGTGACGAGTATTCGATCGCCGACATGATCTGCTGGCCGTGGGTCCTGATCGCTAAGCCGCTCGGAGCGTCGCTCGATGCCTTTCCCAACGTGACCCGTTGGCGCAAGGCGGTAAAGGACCGCCCGGCCGTTCAGCGCGGAGTCGATCTCGGCAAGGATTTCCGCCGCCAAGCCCCGCCGACCGATGAGGAACGCAAGATGCTGTTTAATCAGACGGCGGCCAGCATCGGCGCCGCGGAGGCGGCGATGCGGTAGCGGGACCCCCTTTTGTGACACGACCCTTCGAGACGGCGCTACGGCGCCTCCTCAGGGTGAGTCACATATTGGAAGTCTGGCACTCACCCTGAGGAGCGAGTTTACGAGCGTCTCGAAGGGTCTTGTCTGCGCATTCTCAACACCGCCAACCGAGCTAACGTTGCCGCCCTTGGAATCTCCCCACGGTCCTCTATCATCGCGCGATCTGTCCTTCCGTGAGGATCTCCATGCACTTCGATGTGATGACCCGGGCCGATACCTGGGAGAATGTCGCCAAGCTGGCCCGCGATGCCGAGGCGGCGGGCATGTCCGGGCTGCTGTTCACCGAGGGCGCGCAAGTGCCGTGGATGCAGATCGCGACGGCGGCGAACGTGGCCCCGTCGCTGCATTTCTGTACCGGCATCGCCGTCGCCTTTCCGCGCAGCCCGATGGTTTCGGCCCAGATCGCCTGGGAGCTGGCGGCGAATACCGGCGGACGTTTCCGCCTCGGTCTCGGCAGTCAGGTCAAACCGCATATCGTCCGCCGCTACGGTGCCGAATTCGACCAGCCGGCCAAGCGCATGCGCGACTATGTGCTGGCGGTAAAGGCGTCGCTCGCGGCATTTCGCGGCGAAGCCCGGCTGGAGCATGACGGGCCGTTTTACAAGCTGAACCTGCTGACCCCCCAATGGGCGCCGCCCCGGCATGATTTCGAGGACATCAGGATCGACATGTCCGCCGTCAATCCGCTGATGCTGAAGGTAACCGGAGAGGTGGCGAACGGCCTGCACGTCCATCCCATGCATTCCATACCCTATATCCGCAACCGGGTCATCCCGGCGGTCACCGAGGGCGCCGCGCGGGCCGGCCGCACTCTTGCCGATATCGATTTCATCGTGCCGGTGCTCGCGGTGCCGGGCGATACACCGGAGGAGCGGGCATCGCTGGCGCGGGAGGCGAAAACCGCCATTGGATTTTACGGTGCGACACCCGGCTATGCCTTCCAATTCGACGATCTCGGCTACGAGGGCAAGCGGGTGGAACTGGCCGAGACGCTCCGCGCCAAGGGGGCGGTCGCGGTCGCGGATCTGATCAATGACGACCTGATGGAGCATTTCGCCGTGGTCGCTCGCTGGGACGACATGGCCGACCGCCTGATCGACCGCTACAAGGGGATCGCCAGCCGGGTGGTGATGTATCTCGCCAAGCAGTCGATCCGGGAAAACCCGGACAATCTCGCGAAATGGGGCGAGATCGCCCGGGCCGTGAGAGCGGCATGAGGGAAAGCCCGGACAATTGGGGCTGGCAGGCCCGGATCGGCATGTTCATTGTCGGCAATGAGGCGGTTCCCGAGGCTGAATGGTGGGCGATGGCGCCGCCGCATGTCTCGGTGCATGCCGCTCGGATCACCGCCGGCACGCCCTGGGCCCGTTGGAACGCGGACCGGACCGGCGTCGAGCTTGCCGAGGATTTGGCGCGCGGTGCGAAACAGTTCGCCGCGATGCCGCTTTCGGCGCTTGTCGTCGGTCACAGTTCCAGCAGTATTCTCGGCGGTGCGGGTTGGGACGAGGCGGTGGTTGAGCGCCTGTCGGCCCTGGTCGGTGACACGACGGTCGTTACCACCAACGGACTCGACAGTTTGGCGGCGTTGCGCGCACTGGGCGCCAAGCGCCCGTTTCTTGTCCTGCCGCCGTGGTTCAATGACGCGACCATTGAAGCTGGGTTGCGCTACTATGCCGATCTCGGCGTCAAGTCGGCGGGACATCTCAGATATGACCCGGGGCCGGGCTGGCGGGATCTGCCGCCGGGCGAGCTCTATCCGCGTGGCATGGGTTTCGCACAGCAGGTCGAGCCGCTGTTCACCCAAATCAAGGCGGCTTGCCCGACGGACGCCGATTCCGTGCTGATCGCCGGGACCGGATTCCGATGTGTCGCCATTCTCGACGCGCTTGAGCGGGATCTCCAGCGGCCGGTTCTCTCGGCGAACCAGGTCAGCCTCTGGCACTGTCTTCGGCTCTCCGGCGTTAGGGCCGAGGTCACGGGCTACGGGTCGCTGTTCCGGCACTAAGGTGCTTCCGGCAAGTCTGCGCGCGGGTGGTGGACAGGACCCTTCGAGACGCACGCTGAAGCGCGCTCCTCAGGGTGAGTGCTGGCATTTAGGGTCTCACCCTGAGGAGCCGCGAAGCGGCGTCTCGAAGGGTTTTGTCCGTTGCCGCTCATTCGTCGAATGGCATGCGGCCCCGATCGAGCAACGTCAGCATGATCAAGCAGGCGGTAGGCATGTCCTGAAGACTGCTTCCCCTCGACCCGTGCGCTCCGGACGGGCATGCTTTGGCCCGAACCAGGACATTTACCCGGAGGAGCCCTCATGAACTTGCAAGGAAAGGCCGGCATCGTGACCGGCGCGGGACGCGGCATCGGCCGCGCGGTGGCATTGCTGTTGGCCCAGCAGGGAGCCAGCGTCGTGGTCAACGACCCGAATGTCGGACGATCCGGCGAGGAGGAACAAGGCACTCCCGCGCAGGATGTCGTCGACGAAATCATGAACGCTGGCGGCAAGGCGGTCGCCAACTTCTCCTCGGTGACCGAATACGAGGCGGCCGGGCTGATGGTCCTGCAATGCACGGAGACCTTCGGCAAGATCGATTTCGTGGTCAATGTCGCCGGCATGCTGCGCGAGCGGATGATCTGGAACATGTCCGAGGACGACTTCGACGCGGTCATTAACGTGCATCTGAAGGGGCACTGGAACATGTGCCATCATGCGATCAAGCCGATGCGCCAGCAGCGGTTCGGACGGATCGTCAATTTCTCGTCCGATGCCTTCAAGGGCTCTGTCGGACAGTGCAACTACTCGGCGGCCAAGGCCGGAATCATCGGCCTCACCCGCTCGATCTCGCGTGAATGCGGCCGTTACGGCATCACCGCAAACGCCATCTGTCCGATGGCCGCGACCCGCATGACGGTCAACGACGCTGTGATCGCCAACTGGAAGCGGCGTCTGGAAAGCGGGCTGCTCACCCAGGCGGAGTACGAGTCCCGGATGGCCATGCCTGGACCGGAATATGTCCCGCCGATCGTCGCCTATCTCTGCACCGAAGAGGCCCGCGATGTGAACGGCCAGATATTCCATGCCGAACGCTCGCTGATCCATACCTACCAGTATGGCGAGGTCGCAAAAGCGATCTACAAGTACGACAATGACGGCATGTTCACGGTGGACGAGTTGATCGAAACGGTTCCGGCCTCGCTGATGGCTGGCATCAAGAACATCGCCCCGGCCGAGGACGCCTGACGATCCGATACGGCGGAGACCGCTCGGTCTTCGACGCCTCGGTCAAGACTACCGGTTCAATCGAGGTGGATCCGTGCGGTTGAGGAACGCCTGTCGACGGCGTGTCCGACAATCCGGGCGTCGCTTCCGGCGGCATTGAGTGCGGCGAGGCATTCGGCGGCCTTGTCCGCCGGAACACCCGCAAGCAGGCCGCCCGCGGTCTGAGGGTCCGAGAGCAGTCCGACCAGATGGGCAGGCCAGCGTTCCGGATCGGCGAGCGTCCGTTCCACCCGCCGGCGGTTCCTCGGCGCGAGCGAGCTTTCGATGCCGGCATTCAGAAGCTCCCTTGCTCCGTCCAGGACCGGTATCGCCTCCGTGTCGAGCATGGCATCCATGCCCGATGCATTGAGCATCTCGCCGAGATGCCCGGCGAGGCCGAACCCGGTGACATCCGTCATCGCGGTCGCGCCGTTGGCGCTGAAGATCTGGGCGGCGGCGCCGTTTCCCCGCGTCATCATCTCGATCGCATCGTCGATCCACCGAGGCTTCGCCCTGCCGCGCATTTCCGCCGCGAACAGCGTTCCGGTGCCGATTGGTTTGGTCAGGATCAGCACATCGCCGGGAGCAAGCCCGGCCTTGCCGATGATCGCGTCGGGCTTCGCCAGGCCGTTCACGGTGAAACCGAGGCCGAGTTCGTCGCCCTCCAGGCTGTGCCCGCCGATCAGTCGCGCGCCCTCCGCCTCCAGGATCGTCGCCGCGCCGGCCAGCATGTGGAACAGATCCTCGGACTGGATTTCCTCGGCCCCGGCGCATACTTGGGCCAGGGCAAGCGCGGTCCATGGCTTTGCTCCCATGGCATGTATGTCGCCCAGGCAATGATTGGCGGCGATCATGCCGAACAACCGGGGGTCGGACAACAGGGCCGGAAAGAAGTCGACGCTCTGCAGCACGGAAAAACCCGGCGGCGGGGTCAGGATCGCCGCGTCGTCCAGCATGGCTGGATCAGGAGCCGATCCGGAAGTCGACAGTCTCTCCAGCGCTCTCGAGAGCACGTCCGGCCCGAGTTTCGCGCCGCAGCCCTTGCATCGCATGGCGGGATCCACGCCTTGATCGGATGGCTCCCGAACCGAAATGCCGGCTTGCGCCGGCCGCATGGGGGATAAGGTGCCGTAGCGGTCCATGAAACGCCGGTCGATCCGGTCTTTCCACCGCCAGACCCATTTTCCAGCCGCCGCGAAGGAGCCGCGCGAGGCGACCGCATGCTTCGGACCGGTGGCGATAAGGCGCAGGAATTGGCTCTGGGGGCGATACCGCCTGGTCCTTTCGCCCTTCAGAACCCGGTGCAGATTGTCGGCGAGAACGCTGCCTTGGCGGACCGCGTAGACCCCGGAACGCGGAAGCGAGGCGCCATCGATCGCCGCGCTATCACCAGCGCCGAAGATGGTCGCGTGGCTTACCGACCGTAAATCGGGACCGATCCGCAAGAAGCCTTCGGCTGTCGTGGCGAGGCCGGTATGCGCAAGCCAATCCGGTGCCGAAGCTCCGGTTGCCCAGATCGTAAGATCCGATGGAACCCGGCGACCGTCCGCGAGCACCAGGGCTTCTTCATTAATCGCGTCGACGGTATGGCCGGTATGAACCATGATCCCGGCTTCGGAGAGGGCTTTCAGAATATGACGGCGGGCCCGGGGATTGATGCCTGCAACAATCGTCTCGCCGGCCTCGTAGAGCGCCAATTCAAATGTCGGGTTGCCGCCGAAACGACGGCGCAACGCCAGGCTGATCTCGATTCCGGCCGCCCCGCCCCCGACCACGGCGACCCGCCTTGCCTGATTTTGCCCCACGGTCGTGGATAACCGGTCGAGAAAGGCGCCGATCGGCTTTACCGGAAGCGCGAACGCCGCCGACCCCGGCGTGGTGCCGGTGTTCGGCACCGAGCCCGTGTTGATCGACAGAAGGTTGTAGGCGAGGGAAGGCCGGTTCTCGAACAGCAGCACACGGCTGTCCGGATCAAGACCTGACACCCGGGCTCGGATGAACCGCGCGCCGGACACTGCGGCCAGCCGGCGAAGATCGATATGGATCTCCTCACTGTCGTAGTGCCAGGCGACATGCCCCGGCAGCATCCCGGAATAGGGGCTTGTCGATGCCTCGGAAACCAAGGTGATCCGCGTGCCGGTCACCGGTTGCATGGCGAAACGCCGCAGCACCTCGACATGGGCGTGCCCGCCGCCGATCAGCACAAGATCCTTCAGAATGGGCGTGGTTTGCACGGCGTGTCCGCAAAAGCGTGGAAAGACGGTGGGTGCGGTGGCTTACCGCAGGTAAGGGCGCGGGTGCAAATCAATGTTCCGTGGGTTGGCTGGTGGCGATTCTATCAAACCATCCGGAACAATCTTATAGTGTCGCGACGTGGAATATCAGGCCCTTACAGCCTCGGGAGAACGATCTCCGGATGAGTTACAGCATTCAGCCAAGAACCCCGGCGGGCAAGCAGCTTATCGCGCTTGCAAGCGATCTTATCGGCAATTTCAGTGCGCGCGCCGATGCGGCCGACCGGGCGGGTGAAATCCGTCCGGAAAATTTCCGCGACATGCAGCGAACCTGAATCGCGGCAGCCTTCGTGCCGGAAGACCTCGGCGGCCGCGGGCTGCGTTCGATGCATGACTGGACCTTGCTGATCGCCACTCTTGCCAAGGGCGACGGTTCCGCCGCCATTGCCATCAGCATGCACCTCTCCGCGACCCGTGGTCTGGCGGCGCTCTATCGGGCGAGCGCGCCGGGCTCCGCGCCGCATCGCCGTGCCGAGGGAATTCTGGAGGCGGTCGCACGGGGTGAGATGCTGATCTGCTCCACCACCACCGAGCGGGGCACGGACAATCTTCATCCCCTGACGGAAGCACGCCGGAGCGGCGATGGCTGGCGGCTTTCGGGAACCAAGCATTTCGTCACCATGTCGCCCCTGGCGACCCATGTCGCGACCAATGTGCGCATGCGGGACGCGGAGGGTGATCATATCGCCAATGTATTGCTGGCGATGGACACGCCCGGCATTCACCATGGCGGTGACTGGGACGCGCTCGGCATGCGTGCTTCGGGCAGCCAGTCGCTCACCTTCGACGATTGCCCGGTGCCGCTTGATGCGTTGCGCAGGATCGGTCCCTGGGGCAGGTGGAGCACGGCGGTTCTGGTGAACCGGACCTTGGCGAACGTGCCGCTGGTCGGCGCATTTATGGGAATAGCGGAGAGAGCGATGGAAATCGCTGTTGCCGGGCAACGCAAGGCCAGGGCGAGAACCGGCGCGCATCACGTTCTTGCCGAGATGGAAATCATGCTGGCGAGTGCCCAGAGCATCCTCGCCCGGCTCGGTGAAAATCTCGATGCCTTCATGACCGACAGCGAGGAAGGCCGGAACGCCAGCTACGAGCAGGGCCATGAATTGATGAAGGACTATCAAAGCGCCAAATGGGTGGTGAACCGTCACGCGATCGACATCGTTAGCCAGGCGATGGATCTCAGCGGCGGTGGTGGTTTCATGTCCGGCAACCCGCTGTCCCGGCTATACCGCGATGTCCGCGCCGGTCCCTTCATGCAGCCTTATTCCCCGGTCGATGCCCGCGGCTATATCGGCCGGGTTCTCGCCGATGACTTGCCCGAGGAGTAGGCTGGTGGCACGCGGAACCCTATTCGGCCAAGGAAACTAGGATGGCTGTTCAGCAGGTTGAAATTCTCGCCGTTCTCGCGGTTGCGATGGCGCTGTTCGTCTGGGGGAAATGGCGCGCCGACGTTGTCGCGCTGCTGACCTTGAGCGCGTCTGTCGTGCTCGGTCTGGTGCCCGCGGGAGAAGCGTTCCTGGGGTTCGGCCATCCCGCCGTCATCACCGTTGCGGCGGTTCTGGCGATTTCCGCCTCGATGGCCCGGGCCGGGCTGGTCGATATGCTGGTCGGACGTCTGGTTAGGGTTGAGGCGGCCGGCCGCGGGCGGTTCGTCGTGTTGGATTGTCTGGCGGCGGCGGTGTCGGGCTTCATGAACAATGTCGGGGCGCTGGCCCTGCTCATGCCCGTGGGGCTCGGTATCGCCCGCCGTGACGGCGTATCGCCTTCCCGGATCCTGATGCCTCTTTCCTTTGCCTCTATTCTCGGTGGTCTGGTGACCTTGATCGGCACCCCGCCGAACATCATCGTCTCGGGCTTCAGGCAATCCGCCCAGGGCCAGGGATTTGCGATGTTCGACTTCGCGCTGGTCGGTATTCCCGTCGCGCTTGTCGGGATCGGATTTGTCGTGATCGCATCGCGGTGGCTGCTTCCGGATCATCGCGGGACCGAGGAGGCGGGGCCGGAGTTCGATCTTGCCGGCTATGTGACGGAATTCGTGGTTCCGGAAAATTCGCCCCTCGTTGGCCAGAAGGTCGACGCGATCGGGCCGGTCAGCGGCGATGGCGCCAGGCCGACGGAGCTGGCTCTGATCCGTAGGCGGGAGCGCATTGTCCGGCGGCTGCATCACGAAGCTCTGATCGCCGGTGACATCCTGATGATGCGCGGAACGCCGGAGCAGATCGAAACCGCGATCGCCAAGGGTTTGGAAATTCGGGAACGTTTGAAGGAAAAGGAGCGGGCCGAAGCCTCCGGGACCGAAGATGGGCAAAATGCACCTTCAAAAGAACCGGAAAGCCTTGAAAAGTCCGAGAAAACGGAAAAGCCTTCCCCCGATGGTCCGTTGGTCCTGGAAGCCGTGGTGCCTCCTCGGGCGATGATCGACGGCAAGTCCGCCGCGGATATCCGGCTCAGGTCCCGGTATGGCGTGAACCTTCTGGCAATCGCCCGCGAGGGCGCGCCGATCCGCTCGAGGTTGCGCGACACCAGGGTCCGGGTCGGCGATGTGCTGCTGATCCAAGGCGAACCGGATACGATTTACGGCACCTTATCGACGCTCGGATGCCTGCCGCTGGCACAGCGCGAGATCAGCCTCGACCACAACCGCTCTTTCCTGCCGCTCGGTTTCTTCGCGTTGGCGATCGCCGGTACCGCGTCGGGATTGGCGCCGGCCGCGCTTTGTTTCGCACTCGCGGTCCTGGCGATCGTGGTGACCGGCACGATGACCATGAACCAGGTTTACGAGGCCGTGGATTGGCCGGTGATCGTGCTTCTCGGTGCGATGATCCCGGTCGGCGGCGCGATCGAGAGCACCGGGGCGGCCGGCGCGATCGCCGGCATGGTCTCGGAAGTCGGAGGCGGCGTGTCTCCCTATTTGGTACTCGGACTTGTGCTTGTCCTGACCATGACCCTGTCGGACATCATGAACAACGCCGCCACCGCGGTGGTCATGGCGCCGGTCGCCATCGGTATCGCCGGGGGTCTCGGGCTGGCGGCGGATCCGTTCCTGATGGCGGTCGCGATCGGCGCGTCCTGCGCGTTCCTGACGCCGATCGGTCATCATAACAACCTGCTGGTCATGGGTCCCGGCGGCTATCATTTCGGTGACTACTGGCGGCTCGGCTTGCCACTCGAAATTCTGATCGTTGCCGTCGCGGTGCCGCTGATACCGGTCGTTTGGCCGTTCTGACAAACGGCCGTAGCCAAAATTTCGCATTGTCGCCCCGCACTCGACGCGGGGCCGAAGCCTGGGGTCTTGGACGGTGACAGTTCTCAGGCGTGGGTCCCGCGTCAAGCGTGGGATGACGAATGAAAACTGGGTGAGTTTGTTTTAGATGTCGGCCACATCCGGCGTCCATTCGACCATGCGCAGGCTCTGGCCGCCGAGGCGCTCGAAGGCGCGTTGGCGGCAGGAGAAGACGATAATCTGCAGGTCGCGTGCCTGGCGGTGCAGGGCATCGAACATCTTCTCGATCCGGTCGTCGTCGCTATAGACCAGGGCATCGTCGAGGATCACTGGCACAGGCCTACCGCCACGGGCAAGCAGCCGGGCGAATGCCAGGCGGGTAAGCACCGTCAGTTGCTCGCGCATGCCGCCGCTCAGCACGGAGATGTCCTCGTCCTGGCCGCCGCGCTCGAGAGAGCTCGGAACCAGCGTGTTCTCGTCGAACGTGATCGTGGCATCATCCACCACAAGCGAAATCAGCGGCCGCAGTTCTTCCATCACCGGGCCGAGATACTGCTCGCGGGCCGAAGCGCGCGCCTCCTCGAGCGCTTGCCGGAGACGTTTGAGCACCGCGATTTCGGTTTCCCAGGCCGCGACCCGTGCCTCGGCGGCCTCGCGCTTGTCGCGGATTTCCGCGAGTTCCTCCTCTACGGCACCATCGGAACGGGCCTGGATAAGACCGGTCAGTTCGCTTATCTCACGATCCAGTTGGGCGGCATCCGTTTCGGTGTTTGCCAGTATGGTTGCGGCGCGTGCGGCGGCGGCTTCCGCGCTTTCGAGATCCGGCGCATCGGCTTCCAACGCCCTCAGCTTTTCCGTGGCGCGGGTCATCGCGGCCCGGGCTTCCGCTTCCAGTTGGACGAGCCGGTCCAATTCGGTGTTCCGTTGCTCCTCAGGGCCAAGCTGATTGTCCAGCTCGGCAAGGTTCTCGCGCTGGTTTTCGGCAGCCTGGCGATCCCGCGCGGCGGCCTCCCGGCTATTGGCCAGTTGGGCCTTGGCATTGTCGGCAGCGCGCTGGGCCTCGGTGAGCCGCTTGGCGGCTTGCTCCTGGTCGCTCGCGGCTTGCTCGAGATCCAATGCCTCCATGCCCGCGTC
This sequence comes from Alphaproteobacteria bacterium, assembly GCA_038116915.1. Classification (GTDB taxonomy): domain Bacteria; phylum Pseudomonadota; class Alphaproteobacteria; order Thalassobaculales; family Thalassobaculaceae; genus JADHLJ01. Next base: position 13,051 of record JAYOEU010000021.1, on the reverse strand, counting down.
CTCGACCAGATCCGCAAGCCGAGCGGCTTCCACCCGCAGGGCCTCGACGCCGTCGGGTGCAATAGCCGCCAATTCAGCGCGCGCGAGTTTGAGATTTTCGCCCGTCTCCCGAAACCGGCGAGCACGGTCCCGAAGAGCCGCCAGGTCGTCGACCGCGAAGGTTTCGAGCCGCTTCGCGAAGGCTGTCTGTATGGCGCGAAGCGCTTTCGTGACCGCGTCCGTGTCACCCGCCCCGGCCCGCACGGTCAGCGATGCGACGCCGGGGATCTCGAAGCGGCGAAGTGTGGCGACCGGAAAACTTTCACCGTCTGCGGCCTTTGCGCCATCGATCAGCACCGTGCCGGACGGATTTTCGTCATAGGCGACCGTGACGGAAGCGGCGGCGGCCTCCAGCTTGGCGCGAAGTCCGGAAATTTCGCCTGCGAGAGCCTCGATATCCGCGAGCGTCTTGTCTGAAATTTCCAATGTTTGCGCTCGCGCGGTCAAAGTCTCGATCGAGGCCTGGCTTTTCTCCGTCTTGGAAAGCCGTTCGCGCACCGCTTCCAGTTGCTTTCTTGCCTCGGCGGCGTATTTCGCCGCTTCCGCCTTGCGGTGGCGTTCGCGGGCCTCGCCGTGGACGGTTTCGGCTTGTTTCAGGACTCCCGCCGACGCCTCCTCGGTCCTCTGGGCAAGGGCAAGGGCTGCGGCGGTTGCCGCCCAAGCTTGTTCGGCCTCCGCAAGCCGATGCGCCAAAGTTTTGGCCCGTTCCAGCGCGTCGCGATAACGGGTCAGGTTCCTCGAGGCCAACTCGTGGCGTCCGGCCTCTAAGTCGCGCAAGCGGCGAGCCTCCGCGATCTGACTGGCGTGGGATCTGGCCTTTTCCAAGGCTTCCGCCGTCCGGAGTTTTTCCCGCCGGCGCTCCTCGATCGCGGCGGGATCCATGATTTCGTCACGCCTGACGATCTTCTGTCTTCGTCGGTTCAGCGCGTCGCGGAGGCTGTTTACAAGCTCGGTTTGGTTGGCTTCGCTGGCCAGCAGAGTCTCCAGCTCTTCCCTCGCATCCGCATAGGGGCCGCCCTTGCGGGGCTGTCCGCCTCGTTCGGTGACCAGTTTGCCGAGATCGTCCTCACAGCGTCGCAGAATCCAGGCCATGCGCCTTCCGCCGGTCAGCGCCTCGATCTCCTCGCCCGCGACCGACGCAAGGGCGTCGCGCCGGGCCTCGGTTTCCTGTTCGTGCTGAGCCTTGCCGCCACTTTCGAAGTCGGTGATGCCCTGGCGCACCCACAACAGACCGGTGGGGCCGGACGCGCCCCCGCTTGTCAGGCCGGCGATCCAGTTCTCGGCCTGGTCCGCCTGCGCCACCAGACGGTTAGCGGCAAGATCGGTCACGGTTGCTTCGCCGCGCGCGAAGTACTGTTTTGCGATCCGGAACGTGCCGGCCTCGGTTTCGATATCCGCCTCGATCCGGGGGCTCCCGCCGCTATAGGGGCGCAGGGATAAGACAGCTTTCGGCCTGCCGGTATGGGGTTGGAACAGCAGGGCGTGCAGCGCGTCGAAAAATGTCGACTTGCCGCGCTCGTTCCCGACCGTAAGCACGTTCACGCCGTCGCCGGCATTCTCGATTGCGATACCCCGGTTGGCGAATTGCCGCACGTTCCACAGTCTGATCGCCCGGATTTTCATCCCGGATAGTCCATGCCGAGACTGTAGAGCCGAGAAAGCGCCTTCTCGGCGATCCGCGCCTGCGCTCCGGAACTTTCCCCGCTCCGGGCTTCCCGGAGCAGGGCTTCGGCGGCCTGACGCAGCGCGCCGGCCCGGTCGATGGCGTCCAGGTCGTCGGGATTGTGATCGATGGCAAGGTCGTTGTCGTCATAGTCAAGCAGCGCGAAATCCGGCTGGATTCTCGCCGCCGCGCCGGAGATCGCGGCCTTGGCCTCAAGCCCGATCCGCCCCGTGGCCGCGAGTCTGACCAGAATGTTCCGCCGGTCGTCCAGCGGCTCGACCGCGCCTTGCAGCCGCGCGGCGGGGTCTTCATCGGCCAGCAATTCCAGCGTCATGTCCTGCCAGAGAAATTGACCTGTCGGAACCGGGGTAACCATGGGATTTGCGCCCGGGGCGGTGATCTCGACGATCAGGGCTTGACCCGGCAGGTCGTGCTTGAAGCGGTCGGGTTCGGGCGTGCCGGAATACCAGGTGCGCTCGTTGATGGATTGCTGGCCATGCCAGTCGCCCAGCGCCAGGTAGTCGAGTTTCGAGAGCGCCGCCCGGTCGGGCGCGATTACATCCGCCCATCCATCTTCGCTGAAGCCTCGGATGGGGCCATGCGCGAGGCCGATCCGGATGACGTTGGCCGGCGTTGCGGCATCGGTCATCCATGCGGTGAGATCCCGTCCCGGGCGGCGCACCGGACAGGGTGCCGGCAGTAGAACCGCGTCAGGGCCGAGCGTCACTGGCTCCGGCGTACAGATCGCAATGACGTTCTCCGGGCGTTCACCGGCAATGCGGCTCCATAGCTCCTCGGCCTGGAGAGAATCATGATTTCCCGGAAGCAGGTACCAGCGGATGGCGCCGTCGGCCCCCATTGCCTGCAGGGCCTGACGGACCGTGGCGTGTGACGGGGTCTCGGTGTCGAAGATATCGCCGGCGACCAGAATGCTGTCAGCGCCTTGGCGCCTGGCGATCTCCGTCAGACGCCCGATCACGCCATGGCGCGCCTCGGTGAGCCGGCCACGCAACTCTTCCGGCATTTGCCCGAAGCGTTTGCCGAGATGCAGATCGGAGGTGTGAAGGAATCGAACCAGGGCTCAACTCTTTCCCTTCTGCTTTTCAGCCTTTTCCTTCT